>CAIMUD010000167.1 GCA_903844585.1 uncultured Actinomycetes bacterium
GATAACTCGAACGTACAAGAGGTCCGCTCATAACTCCAAGGAAGCCAATCTCCTTCGCCTCTGCAGCCATCTCAACAAACTCTTCTGGCTTTACCCAACGCTCTACTGGATGGTGTTTATTTGTTGGTCGAAGATATTGGGTAATAGTGATGAGATCGCACCCGGCACTTCGCAAATCTTTTAGGGCTTGAGTAATCTCTTCTCGCGTTTCTCCCAAACCTAAAATGAGATTTGATTTTGTAATGAGCCCATAATCGCGCGCCTGTGTGATGACATTTAGTGATAGATCGTAGGTAAAAGCTGGGCGGATTCGTTTAAAGATTCGTGGCACTGTTTCCAGATTATGAGCAAAGACTTCCGGGCGAGTTTCAAATACTTCGTTCAAATATTTTGGGTTCCCACTGAAATCAGGTGCAAGCATTTCGACGCCACAACCTGGGTTGATCGCATGTACTTGGCGAATAGTTTCGGCGTAGAGCCATGCGCCTTCATCATCTAGATCATCTCGAGTAACTCCGGTAATGGTTGCGTAGCGCAGCCCCATTGATTGAACTGACTCAGCTACGCGACGCGGTTCGTCACGATCGAGTGGATCAGGTTTGCCGGTATCAATATTGCAAAAATCGCAACGACGTGTGCATCGTTCGCCGCCGATAAGAAATGTTGCCTCTTTATCTTCCCAACATTCGAAAATATTTGGGCATGCAGCTTCTTGGCAGACAGTGTGTAAGCCTTCTGTTTTAACTAACGAGCGCAGGCGTGTGTACTCAGGACCCATGTTGGCTCGAGTTTTGATCCATTCAGGCTTACGTTCAATTGGAGTTTCGGCGTTTCTAGCCTCAATGCGCAAAAGTTTGCGGCCATCTGGAGCGATACTCATATGGCCACCCTTTCTAAAGATTGGTTGATAAATTGTTCAACGATTGGAAGAACTTCTGCGACAGCAATCTTACGTCCAAGTTCGACTTCAAGTGAAGTAACGGCCGCATCGTCAATGCCACAGGGGATAATTTGTGCGAAGGGGGCTAAATCTGGCGAGACATTGAGTGCAAAGCCATGCATTGTTACTCCGGTCGCAACTCGAATTCCAATGGCGGCAATTTTGCGTTCGCCTTTTTCGTCGCATACCCAAACGCCAGTTCGACCACTTAATCTTTGGGCCGCTATCCCAAAGTGCTCACACACTTTGATTAACCCTGCTTCTAGTTCGCGGACAAAGCCAACTAGTTCGTGAGGTTTTTCCAGTTTAACAATTGGATATCCGATTAATTGACCAGGACCATGCCACGTTATTTTTCCACCGCGATCGACATCAATGACTGGTGTGCCGTCTTGAGGTCTTTCATTATCTGCAGTTCTTTTACCTGCAGTAAATACCGAAGGATGTTCGAGAAGTATCAGAGTATTAAATTCGCTACCTTGGCTCACCCCTGCATGAACCTCTCGCTGCATGGCTAGCCCTATTTCGTAGGGGACAAGACCTGCACGGTTTATTTTGATGGGGGAATGGAGAGGCACGAGTACAGCCTAAAGGTAGGCTTAGCCATCTTGGAAACACCGCTCATTTGACCTAGCTTTGAAAGGCCTCATTCGTGTCAACTCCCTCGAAAAATAAGAATCTATTGCGCCGTCCATTTGTTATAGCTCTCCTTGTGATCTTCGCTTGGTTTGGTGTAGGTGGTGGACTCGGTCCGCTTTTTGGGAAACTTTCCACAGTTCAGGAAAATGACAACGCAAACTTTCTTCCTAGCAACGCAGAGGCGACTAAGGCTGCAAAAAATATTGAAAAGTTTTCAACTGCAGAATCTCGCGCCTTGCCAACTCTCATCCTTTATTTGGGTCAGATTGATCAGAGCAAAATTGGCGCGCTCAACGCAGATCTCGCCAAAATTGGTGCGAAGAATATTGAAGGTACAAGCGTTCCCATCTCGAAGTATTTGCTTCCAGATCAACCAGTCTTTGCTTATCCATCAGAAGATGGAAAAGCGATGCTTGCATCAATTCCCGTGATGGCAGATGCTGCCGCAGAACTTTTACCTAATAACAAGCCTGTCCTACCTGAAATTATTGCCACTCTTCGTGCTGAAGCAGCGGGCTTTGCCAAGGCCAATGGCCTAGTAGCCAAAGTGACAGGAATTGGAGCAATCCTTGGAGATCTTTTTGGAGCCTTTGGCGCAATTGATACAGCCCTTCTTGGCACAACTCTCTTAGTTGTTTCCATTATTTTGATTATTGTTTATCGATCTCCAGTTCTATGGATTCTTCCTTTGCTATCTGCTCTCTTTGCTCTCTCATCTGCTGGTGGCGTTATTTATTTACTAGCAAAGAATGATGTGATTGCCCTCAATGGTCAATCACAAGGAATTCTTTCTGTACTTGTATTAGGTGCAGCAACTGATTATGCGCTGCTTCTTATATCCAGATACAGAGAAGAGCTCCATCACTTTGAATCTCGATTTGATGCGATGAAAAGCGCTTACAAAGGAATTTTCGAACCAATTTTGGCTTCCGGCACAACAGTGATGCTTAGCTTGCTCGTCTTATTAGCAAGTGAGCTTTCAAGTAACCGTGGGCTTGGACCAGTTGGTGCCATTGGTATTGCTGCTTCGACGTTGACAATTCTGACTCTGCTCCCGGCACTGCTGGTTGCATTTGGTCGTTGGATCTTCTGGCCTCGTATCCCGTGCTTTGATGATGTTGATGCACAGCTCACTGGCACATGGGCAAAGGTTGGCAATTTAGTTGATCGACGCCCACGTCGAGTTTGGATTTCTACGGCGATACTTCTAGTAGTTCTTGCAGGTTTTTCAACTTCTCTGAATACCAAAGGCGTAGCAACGTCTGAGTCTTTTACAACTGAACAAGATTCAGTTGTTGGCCTAGATCTACTTACGCAACATTTCCCCGGTGGAAGTGGGCAACCAACTCAAATTGTTACAACGGAGGCAAAGGCTGAAGCTGTAATTGCCGCAGTTAAGAAAGCACCAAATGTTTCAACTGTGGATTACACAAGAGTTTCGCCAACTATGCCAGGTGCGCCACTTTCAGCGGTCAAAGTTGTTGAAGGTAAAGTAATAGTAAATGCGACGCTTTCTGTGAGTCCAGATTCACGCGAAGCTATAAGTTCGATTCCAGAAATACGTAGCGTTGTTCATGCCGCTGATCCAGAGGCCCTCGTCGGTGGCTCGACTGCTGTTTCATATGACATTGCTCAAGCCTCTTCTCGAGATAACAGAGTAATCATTCCTATTGTTTTGCTTCTCATTACAATCATCCTTGGAGTCTTGCTTCGCAGTATTGTTTCGGCGCTATTGCTCTTAATTACAGTTGTACTTTCTTATCTTGCAACTTTAGGTGCTAGCAAAATCGTATTTGACAATATTTTCCACTTTGCAGCTGCTGATCAGTCATTTCCATTATTTGCATTCATATTCTTAGTAGCACTTGGCATCGACTACAACATTTTCCTCATGACTCGCGTGCGAGAAGAATCGATAAAAATAGGCACCAATGCAGGTGTAATCAAGGGCCTCACCGTTACAGGATCAGTTATTACATCTGCTGGAATTGTGCTCGCTGCAACGTTCGCTGTTCTTGGTGTAATTCCGCTCGTATTTTTGGCTGAATTAGGTTTTGCTGTCGCATTTGGAGTATTGCTCGACACAATTGTGGTGCGCTCACTTCTTGTACCAGCCCTAGTGCGTGAAATTGGTGGCAAAGTTTGGTGGCCGTCCAAGCTTCAGGATAGGTAAAAATATTGGTCGTAGTAATTGGCGCTGGGCTTGCGGGCCTTAACGCAGCGCTAACTTTGCAGGAAGCTGGCAGAGATGTTCGCGTTGTAGAAGCTAGCAATCGTCCAGGTGGGCGCCTTACAACAGATTACGTTGATGGCTACCGCCTTGATCGTGGTTTCCAATTAATTAATTTGAATTATCCAGAGTTCAAGCGGTTGTCGATTGCGGGAGAGATAGATTTCATCCAAGCTCCGCGAGTAATAGATATTGTCATCGGTAAAGATGTCATTGGTCTTGGTGATCCTCGTGAAAGTTTTCATTCAATATTTGATGACCGTACAGGCTCGCTTCTTTCAAAGGCAGCGTTGCTAAAATATTTGGCTTCAACAGCTAGAAGTGGCGAAAGTGTAGAAGGCAATTTCATTCGCGCTGGTGCAGGATCGATATACCGTAGGGTGTTAAAGCCATTTTTACAGGGGGTTTTCTTAACAGACCCAAGTCGAGTTGGCGCAATTACTGGCAAAGAAATTATCAAAAGTTTTATTGCTGGCAAGTCTGGAATACCTGCTGCTGGTGTGGCTAAAGTTTCCGAGGTACTGGCCTCGCGAGTGCGTAACATTGAATATAACTATCACGTTGAATCACTTGCAGAATTTGCCGGGCAGGAAGTTATCGTTGCAACGGATGCGACACACGCTGCTCAGCTTCTAGATTTACCTGCAACACCAGAACAACTGGCTTGCACAACGTGGTATCACGCAACAGATCAAGCTCCCACAGAAAGTGCCAGACTCCGCATTGATAGTGAACAAAGAGGATCAATCATAAATTCGATAGTTATTTCTAATTTAGCGTCAAGCTATGCACCCGTAGGTTCACATTTAATCGCCAGCACATCAATCACGCCTGTTTCAGAATCTGAGGTCAGACGCCACCTTTCAATTATCTGGGGCAGACCCACAACCCAATGGCAGTTAGTTGCAAAATTCGATATCCCTGCAGCTCTTGCGCTCTTCCCTGTTAACCCTTCTCTTGCTACTTCTTCGAGAATTACAAAGGGAATATATATTGCAGGGGATTACAGAACATCACCATCGCAAAATGGGGCCTTACTTTCAGGTCGATTGGCAGCTGAAGAACTTATTTAATTTAGCGTTCTACAAGTGCATCGAGTGCTGATGAGACGTGTGGATAGTCCCAAGAGAAACCGGCATCACTTAGTTTTTGGGGAATTACTTTTTTAGAACCCAAAATTTCAGAAGAGAAGCCACCCAAAGCCAATTTCAAAGCGATTGCTGGTGCTGGAAATAGTGCAGGACGTTTCATTGCACGAGCAAGTGCTGAAGTGAATTCCTGATTGGTTACTGGATTTGGTGAAGTTACATTCACGGGACCTTCAATATTTTTGTGGGAGAGTATGAAATCGATGGCGCGAATGTGATCGTGAAGAGTTATCCAAGACCACCATTGTTTGCCAGATCCTAGTTTTCCACCTAAACCAATTCTAAAAAGTGGAAGCATTTTGCCTAACGCTCCACCCGTTGGATCTAGGACCAAACCAGTACGAATCTTCACGACGCGAACGTTTGTCCCAGCTAAATCTGCCGCAGCCTCCCATTCGCGGCAAACAGCGGCGAGAAAGTCATCACCTGAACTATCACTTTCAACAACTCCACGGTTTCCGGATTCTCCGTACCAGCCAATTGCAGATGCGCAAATAAATAACGAAGGTTGCACTTGCAAAATGGCGTTTGCTATCGCAGTTGTTCCAAGTAATCGTGAGTTAAGGATCTCGGCCTTGTATTTCTTACTCCACCTTTTATCACCGACACCAACGCCTGCGAGGTGAATAACTGCATCCACACCCCGAAGAGCTTCGATATCTACATAGCCAGTTTTTGGATCCCATTTAATCTCATCGGATGAATTTGCCTCACGGCGCACAAGTCGCTGCACCGTATGCCCTTGTGATTTTAAGTGGCCAACGAGTGCGCTACCAATAAGACCAGAAGCTCCGGTAATTGCTATGCGTTGTTGAACTGGCATAACTATTTAGAGACCTAAATCAGATTCAAATGCTCCGCCTTCAAGACGCTCTTTGAGCGTGACGAGGAAGCGAGCGGCATCGGCGCCATCAACAATTCTGTGGTCATATGAAAGACCGAGGTAAACCATTGATCGAATTGCAATTGTTTCTCCGCCATCTTCGCCCTTAACAACCATTGGACGCTTAACGATTGCGCCAAGGCCAAGGATTGCAACCTGTGGTTGATTGATGATGGGAGTATCAAAGAGTGCACCGCGGCTACCTGTGTTTGTCAGTGTAAAAGTACCGCCACCTAATTCATCAGGGGTCACCTTGTTATCGCGAGTACGCGCAGCCAAATCTGCGATCTTGCGTGCAATGCCACCCATATTTAAATCACCTGCGTTGTGAATAACTGGCACTAAGAGTCCACGTTCAGTATCTACTGCGATACCTAGATGTTCTGCTCCATGATAAATAATTTGCTCACCTTCAACAGATGAATTCAGTACAGGGTGCTGCTTTAGCGCTTCGCACACAGCAACAGAGAAGAATGGAAGGAATGTAAGTTTTACACCTTCGCGAGCTTCAAATGTTGCCTTTGAACGTTCGCGAAGACGTGCAATTTTTGTTACGTCAACCTCAATTACCGTTGTGAGCTGGGCACTGACTTGCAGTGATTCGACCATGCGTGCAGCGATAACTTTGCGAAGTCGTGACATCGTCACAGTTGTTCCACGAAGTGGAGATGCAGCAACTGGTGACGCTGGCGCTGATGAACGAGCAGGTGCGGCTTGCGAAGCAACTGATGTGGCAGCCTTTGGAGCTGCAGCTTCGACATCTTCTTTACGGATACGTCCCCCGATGCCAGTTCCCTTGACTGAAGCAAGGTTTACACCGAGTTCGGAGGCAAGCTTACGAACAATTGGCGTGACATATGCATCGCTAGGTTGAGAAATAATTGATGCGACTGGCGCAGCAACGACTGGCGCAGCAACGACTGGCGCAGCAACGACTGGCGCAGCAACGACTGGCGCAGCAGGAGCGGGAGTAGAAACTGCTCCACCGCTTGCGCCAATAAGACCAAGTCGCGCGCCAACTGGCACTGTTGTATCTACTGCTACGTCGATTGAAAGAAGTGTTCCGGCAACAGGAGAAGGAATTTCTGTATCAACTTTATCTGTGGAAACTTCAAGGAGCCCTTCGTCAACTGCAACGGTATCCCCAACGTTTTTTAGCCAGCGCGTAACAGTTCCTTCACTTACGCTCTCACCGAGTGCAGGCATTGTAATAATTGTTCCGGCGCCGCTATTTGCTTGAGCAACTGGTGTAACTGGCGCTACCGGTGGTGGAGTTGGAGCTGCAACAACTGGCGCAGCAGGAGCAGGAGTTGAAGCAGGTGCTCCACCATCTGCAATCACTGCAAGTTCTGCGCCGACAGGAACTGTTTGATCTATTCCGACAACAATTTTCTGAAGTATTCCGGCAACCGGAGAAGGAATTTCTGTATCAACTTTATCTGTGGAAACTTCAAGGAGTGGTTCGTCAACGTTTACATGATCACCTTCGGCCTTAAGCCATCGAGTAACTGTTCCTTCACTCACGCTCTCACCAAGAGCGGGCATCGTCACTGAAAATGTCATATCAATTTCCTCTTATCCGTGCGCGTGAAGCGGTTTGCCTGCAAGAGCCATATGAGCTTCGCCCATAGTCTCCGACAGTGTTGGGTGTGCGTGAATGAGTGGAGCAACATCTTCAGCTGATGCTTCCCAGTTAAAAATCAATTGCGCTTCAGCAAGTAGCTCACCGACGCGCGCGCCAACCATATGTATGCCAAGTACTGGACCATTTTTTTGTGAAACTAGTTTTATCGAACCTGCAGTTCGAAGGATTTGCGCCTTACCGTTTCCTGCGAGATCGTAATTAAGTTCAACAACATCATGCCCACGTTCTTTAGCTTGCGCAGTTGTTAGCCCAACAGAAGCCACTTCTGGCTCTGAATATGTAACACGAGGAACACCGTCATAATTAATCGGACGAGGATTTAATCCAGCGATTTCTTCTGCAACCAGAATTCCCTCACCAAATCCAACATGTGCTAATTGCAGCGTTGGGATCAAGTCACCAACGGCCCAAATTCCGGGAATATTTGTTCGACATTTGTTATCGACCAAAATGTAGCCACGATCCATTGTGATGCCTTGTTCTTGATATCCAAGGCCTTCAGATACTGGTCCGCGCCCCACAGCAACAAGGAGAACTTCAGCGGTAAATTCTTTGCCATCCTCAAGAGTTACAGTCACGCTATCGGCGTTGACCTTATGTGATTTAAAGCGAACGCCAAGTTCAAAATTAATTCCGCGCTTGCGATATGCGCGCTCGAGTTGCTTGCTTGAAGATTCATCTTCAAGTGCAACTAAGTGAGGTAGCCCCTCAATAATCGTTACTTCAGCGCCAAATGATTTCCAGACTGAAGCGAATTCGCATCCGATAACACCGCCACCCAAAACGATTGCGCTCTTTGGTACGTAATCCATTTTCATTGCGTGGTCCGATGTCATCACACGCTTTCCATCGATATCTAGGCCAGGAAGCGTCTTTGCATAAGAGCCTGTAGCGAGCAAAATATTCTTTCCTGTGTACTTAGTTCCGTTTACATCGATAGTGTCTTTAGAAACAAGTTTTCCGTGACCTTCTATGTAAGTGATGCCTCGGGATTTGACTAAGCCCTGAAGACCTTTATGTAGTTTTGAGACAACGCCATCTTTGTAAGAATTTACGCCAGTCATATCTATTGAATTAAAAGAGGCATTAACTCCGTAAGCACTAGCTTCGCGTGCGCCATCTGCAATCTCGCCAGCATGTAAAAGCGCTTTAGTTGGGATGCATCCACGGTGCAGGCAAGTACCACCGAGCTTGTCTGCTTCGATGAGTGCAACGGAAAGACCTAACTGCGATCCACGAAGAGCTGCTGCGTAACCACCGCTGCCGCCACCTAGAACGACAAGATCGAAATTCGACACCTGGAGAACTCCCTCTTAAGCATGAGTAACTACTGGCCCTATCTTGCCAGCCTGTCGGGGAAATTGACGAACTGGGGGTGTGCCCTTAGTTACGCCCGATTTTCAAAGCGAGCGGGCGGACGAGCATTGTCGTCTCACTTACTGGGAAGCGGACTCAGCTAAAGCAATCAAAGAGCGAAGTGCGATGCCGGTACCGCCGACGGGGGTGTATCCGTGAGAGTTGCTTTCGTTAAATGCAGGGCCTGCAATATCAAGATGGAGCCAAGGTAAATCTGCTGCGATGAATTCTTTTAGGAAGAGACCGGCAACAAGCATTCCACCCATCCGCTCTCCGATATTTGCTAAATCTGCAACGGGTGAATCGAGAGATGCGCGCAGTTCTGGAGGAAGTGGCATTGGCCAGAAGGCTTCCCCCGATGCTTCTGCAACTCGTAGAAAAGTCTTTGAGAGTTCATCATTGTTTGTCATTACGGCGCTGGTGCGAGTTCCGAGAGCCACAACTTGAGCACCGGTTAGCGTTGCAACATCAACTATTGCATCGAGTCCGTTCTCCTCTTGAGCCTTAACCATCGCATCGGCCAATACCAAGCGACCTTCTGCATCTGGATTGAGAACTTCAACCGTTTTGCCACCATACATAGTGATGATGTCACTCGGTCTTGTTGCACTTTCACTGACCATGTTTTCGGCAAGTGGTGCATATGTATGGATTTCAATAGGAAGTTTTAGTAGCGCAATTGCAATAGTGGCTGCACAAACGGCGGCAGCGCCGCTCATATCCGCCTTCATCGCCTCCATGCCTAGCGCCGGCTTTAGAGCTAAGCCCCCGGTATCGAAAGTTATCCCTTTGCCAATGTAGGCATACTTTTTCAATTTCTTTTTTGCAGAAGCAGATTTTGAGGGGATGTAAGAAATACTGAGAAGACGTGGAGGATTCTTTGATCCTTGTCCAACTGCGGTAATTCCGCCGTATCCCTTTGCTTTTAACTCTGACTCGGTGAGTACGGAAATCTTTAGACCCGATGCACCTGATTTCTTAACTGCGCTTTGAATCGCTTTTACAAAAGTTTCTGGCGTTAAATGACTTGGGGGAGTATTGATTAGATCGCGCACAAGAAAGGTGTAATCAACAATAATTTGAGCACGCGCCACTAAGAAAGCGGCCATTGACTTCTCTATTTTCTTACTCTGAACTGTCACGGTTTTAAGCGGGGGTTTGCGATCACTTTTGGACTTACCTCGAAATTCATCGAATGCATAAGCACCAAGCCCAGCGCCCTCAGCAATTGCTGATAAATCATTCTCATTTACTGCAGGAAGTGAGAATGTTGCGCCAGCACTTCCTGCCAAGGCGCGAGCAGCGCTTCCGGAGGCGCGGCGAAGAAGTTCGCAACTATAGGAACTCTTATGTTCGCCTAGGCCGGTGAATACCACGAGTCCAGAATTTGAACCGGGAACCTTGATGACCTCTTCAACTTTTCCAGTTGCACCTAAGTCGGCAAGAATTCTTTGGAATTTCTTAACGTCTACAGCTACGCCACCAGTCTCGATAACAAGGGATCCGCTTGTATTTGTCTTGCCGCTCTTATGTGCCAAACCAACAACAAGAATCTCATCTTTGACGATTCCATCTGAAATTCTGAGTTTGGGCATTCGGCAAGTGTAGGTTGTTGACATGAAAAATTCACCACTGGCCGAAAAACACCTAGCGCTCGGAGCCAAGATGGCTGATTTTGGTGGGTGGTTAATGCCTATTGAATATCCAGGAGCGGGAGTTATTGCTGAACACACTGCGGTGCGCACGCGAGTGGGGGCCTTTGATGTTTCGCATTTAGGTAAAGCATCCGTCAAAGGTGTAGGTGCTGTTGAATTTCTGAATTCAATGGTTACAAATGATCTTAGTCGCATTGGCTCAGGGAAAGCGCAGTACACCCTTCTTTGCAACGAGGACGGTGGCGTAGTAGATGACCTCATCGTCTATAGGAATTCAGATACTGATTTATTTCTTGTACCAAATGCGGCAAATACCGCCAGTGTTGTGGATGTGCTTAAAGCGGCGGCGCCTGCAGGCATTGAAGTAAAAAATTTGCATAACGAGTATGCAGTCATCGCAGTGCAGGGCCCAAAATCGCACGAGGTTATGACTACCTTAGGAATCAATCCTGAAATGGATTACATGTCATTTGGCCACGTATCGATTGCCGGGTGTGATGTCATTCTTTGTCGTACTGGATACACCGGAGAGCTCGGATTTGAATTGCTACCTATGTGGAACGATGCAAGCAAAGTTTGGGATGTCTTAGTCGACGCAATGAAACCTTTCGATGGCCTTGTCTGCGGACTAGGTGCCAGAGACACACTTCGAACCGAAATGGGATATCCACTGCACGGCCACGAACTCACACTAGGAATCTCACCAGTAGAAGCGGGTGCGACATGGGCTATTGGCTGGAAGAAGGAGTCCTTTAGAGGTTCAAAAATACTGGTCGATCAAAAAACACATGGGACTTCTCGGACCTTGAAGGCAATTGCATCGACAGATAGAGGAATCCCACGCGCTGGAATGCAGGTAAAGGACTCGAGTGGAAATGTTATTGGTGAAGTAACGAGCGGAACTTTTTCGCCAACGCTAAAAAAGGGCATAGGTTTGGCGCTGCTAAATCCTGCAATTTCAATTAACGAAAAAGTTGTGCTGGATGTTCGCGGTCGAGATTCAATTTGTGAAGTCGTGTCATTGCCTTTTGTACAATCGCACGTACGTTAAATATAGTTCTCCAGTTTGCCCATTCGCTCATAAGTTAAACAAGCCGCACGCAAAATTGGAATACTCAAGACAGCGCCAGTTCCTTCGCCTAGTCGTAAATTTAAATCCAATATGGGGTTCAATCCGAGTTTTGAGATAGCGATTCGTGAGGCAGGTTCTGTCGAACAATGCCCGGCGATCAAAGACTCAACAATTTCTGGTTTCAATCGGTGTGCCATACAAGCTGCAGCCAGAGTAATAACTCCATCTAAAATTATTGGAACGCCAAGGGTTGCACCTCTCATGATGAACCCAGTAAGTGCAGCAATCTCAAGGCCTCCAAATGCAGCCAGCGCTTTCATGGGGTCGCTCTGAGTTGATAGCTTCTGTAGAGCTGCATCAACAATTTTAACTTTGTTTTCAAATATATCTTGAGGTATAGCTGACCCATAACCCGTGACTTCGTTGGCACTTGCCTTGCATAAGTAACCAATAAGAATCGCAGATGAAGTTGTGTTACCGATACCGACCTCTCCTGTGCATAGCGTGCGCGAACCTCCGGCTACCAATCTCTCAGCCGATTGCGCGCCTTCCTCCAAGGCTTGTAGCAGCTCTTGTTCAGTCATTGCATCTTCAAATCTGAAATCCTTGGTTCCGTCAGTGATTTTTACATTTCTAATGAGCGAAGAGTCAGGATTTGAAACTGTGCCTACATTTACAACTTCTACATAGACATCTGAGATTTGCGCTATTACGGAGATGCCGGCTTCACCTGCGACAATTAAATCTGCCATGAGCGAAGTTATTTGCTGAGGCCAAGGTGTTACTGAGTTGTCCTTTGCGATTCCGTGATCGGCTACGAATACAGCCACTGCGCATGGATCAACCGAAGGACTCGCGTGGGTAATTCGAGCAATTTGAGCAGCGAGTTGTTCTAGAGATCCCAATGATTTAGGTGGTTTTACCAAACCATCAAAATTATTCAATACCTGTGTTCCAAAATCATGACTGATGTGAACGTCTATATCCAAAGCACGTTGCCATGCACTTTTGGGTGAAGATAGGAAATCCTGAAAACTCTTATAGATGTTTTGGGAGGTATAAATAAACTCCATACCGGCAAGGTGGGCGCTTACCTTGTCAGAATCCAAATCGCCAATGTATATAGCGCGCGATGGAGGCACCCGAAGCTTTTCGGCGGCGGCAATGAGGGGGAGGGGCGATGGTTTCTCAACTCCGAAATCAAATGAAGAAATACAAAAATCAAAATACTTAGCTAATCCAATAGCCTCAAGTTTCGTCATGATCTCATCGGATGTGAGGTTTTTGGAGTTCGACATTAGAGCCAATTTCTTATGAACCACAAGTGAATCTAAGAGTTCGCGAACTCCTGGGAGCACTTGAACTACAAGATTAGAGATTGGCACTCCGGGATTATTTTGCAAAACAAGGGTATTACCAATATCGAAAATTACTGCGTCGAAGTTATCTAGATAAGCCATGGAACTGATCCATTTATGGAGAGAATGAATAAGAAGAGAGTGAGAATTGTCGATTCACTTATCTGTTCAGCAGCGCCGAAAGCATCACCCAAAACGCCGCCTATCTTTTTAATAACCCAGCGCGTAAACATAAATATTGGTGGGACTAGAGATGCTAGTACTAACAGATACATCCAGCCTGTATATGGAATAGTTAAAAGCGCAGAAAGTGAGAGCGTTCCAATTAGATGCTTTATTTTGATTTCTCGCGATGCGGTCGCGCCCATACCTGCTTGATTTGGCGCTGAAGGAATGAGCATCAAGAAAACCGGAACTATCTTGGAAACGGTATGAGATGCAAGAAGAACCAGGGCTCCATCCTTGTAATCGAAGGAACTTATGAGAGTTATCTGCAGGATTAATTGAAAACAAATAGCAACGACGCCATACGTGCCATGTCTAGAGTCTTTCAAAATTCGCAAACGTTCTTCTGGGTTCCAACCTCCTACGAGGCCATCAAAAATATCCCCAAGACCATCAAAATGAAATGCGCCAGTAATTGCAATTGAAACGAGAAGAGCAAAGGCTGCTGCGGGAAGGTTTGGAATGGCTTGAACCAGAAGAAAATAGGTAACTCCTGAGGCAGACCCTATGAAAAAACCAACGAGAGGAAACCATACTGCGCTGCGGTGGAGGCGAACTTGGTCAGAATGTTTGATTGGAATCCGGGTAAGGAATGCGAACGAGACCTTTATATCGTTGTAGACACTCATTTCAACTTGGTCTCGATTCCAAATCGCATATAAATAACTTGATCACACAGTTTTGCGAATTCTTGGTTCATCGAACCAGAGAGATCTCTAAATTTTCTAGATACGGGATGCATTGGAACAATCCCCTCGCCCGTCTCATTTGTTACAAAAATAGTTGATCCTTTTCTATTTTGTGCAGCTTCAATAACTTTTGCTACATCCAAGTTCATTTCTCGCGCCATCGCGTTGGAGAGCCAGAGAGTTAAGCAATCCACAATCACAAGGTCGTTATCTGGAAAGGTAGAGAGCGCTCCCGCAAGATCCAAGGGTTCTTCAACTAAATCAAACCCTTCGCCTCTTTCGCGTTGGTGATTTGAGATTCGAATTTCCATCTCCGCATCTGATCGCTCCGCGGTTGCAATAAATAGGACGCGACCTCCAATTTCGATGCTATTTCGAGCGCGGATGAGTGCGGCTGTGCTTTTTCCACTCCGTGCCCCGCCACCGATGAGCGTAAGCATTAAATTATTTCGCTTCTTATTTTATTGGCAACGATTACAGTGTGACCATCAACGAGTGTGTGCACGCTAATTCCGTGGTCAAAAGCCATTTTTAATTCATTTGAATGGATCACCGTAGAGGCTGGACCATCGAGCAGGACTTTTCCCTCCCGCATGACAATAATTCTCTCCGCGTACATCGCGCTAAGAGTGATGTCGTGCATGGTCGAAACTATGGTGACTCCACTGTTTTTCAATGATTCGACCTGGTTGAGTGTCGTTATTTGGTGATGCAAATCCAATGCGCTGGTTGGTTCGTCTAGCAACATCACGTCTGGTTCTTGCACAATTGCTCTAGCAATCAAAACGCGCTGCAATTCACCACCGGAAAGCTGGGTTAGTAATTGTTTATGTAGGCCAACTAGTTGGGTTTCTTCTAGAGTCTTTTGAATGAGCAAACGCCCTGCTCGCTTTTCGCGTCCCCAGCCATCTAGCTTTGCTCTTCCTAGCGCTAAATATTCAATCACTGTCATACCCATAGGTATTTCAGGCCGCTGTGGCACAAATGCTACGTTGCGCGACATATCTTTGAAGACTTCAACCCCTGAAACTTTTATCGACCCGGAGTAAGGATGCATGCCCAAAAGAGTCTTAAGGAGAGTGGTTTTACCAGCGCCATTAGGTCCGACGATGCAAGTCCAACTTCCCGCTGGAATTTCCAAACTGATCGAAGACAGAACTGATTTCTCACCGTAATTTACAGATAAATTTTCAACGCTAATCACTATTGAATTCCTCCTCTTTTCGCACGAAGGACAAAAAGAAAAAACGGCGCTCCAATAAATGCCGTGATTACACCAATAGGTAATTCAGCGGGGGAGATGAGCGTTCTTGCACCAAGGTCTGCAAGAACCAAGAATGCTGCTCCCGATAATGAAATTGCCAAGAGTGCACGGTTTGTGGCTTTCTTAGTTATTCCGCGAATGATGTGTGGCACGACGATTCCTACAAAACCGATGAGCCCACTTACCGAAACAGCTGTAGCGGTGGCCAGCGTTGCTGCGCCAACTGCAACCATTCGAATCTTGTTAGGAGAGATTCCGAGTGAAAAAGCTTCTTCATCGCTTAGCATTAATCCATCAAGGAGTTTTGATATGCGGATAAGGATTGCAAGGGCTAAGAAGATATAAATTGCAGCCCATTTCACGCTCTGCCAATCTGCAACTGTAAGTTCACCTAGAATCCAGGAATATACGGGGCGCAATACTTGGCTGTTTCTCTGTTGTAAGAAAGTCTGAATTGCAGTTGCAAACGAACCTACGGCTATGCCGGACAGTAATAGGGAACTGGGATCTGAGAAAAATTTTCCTGCCACAAGAAAAGTGGCGAGCACAGCTAGAACCCCACCCAGGAAAGCAAAAATAGGAAGTGCTGCTGTAAATGTTCGGCCAGTTCCTGTAATGGCAAGAGTCGCCCCAAGACCGGCCCCTGCTGCGGCACCTAACAAATATGGATCAGCAAGAGGATTTCGAAATACCGTTTGGTAAACAGCACCGCTAGTTGCAAGAGCTGCCCCCACTAGCGCCGCTAGTGCAACTCTCGGCAATCTAATTTGAAGAAGTAGAGTTCGATCTTGTTCTGATAAACCAGAACTTCTTCCCAAAAGCGTCCGCACCACATTGGCAAATTCAAGGTGGACTGGACCGATACTCACTGCGAGAACGCAAGAAATAAGTAACACCAACCCAAAGATGGCAGTCATCTGCCACCTCCAGATTGGAGCTAACTCATTTTTTACAGAAATCATTAGTTGATGGCTTCTGCAACAACTCTGTAGAAGTCCACTATTCGTGGCCCCCATCTGGATGGAATATCGGCAGGCAGTACAACGATTTTGCCTTTCTTAACCGCTTCTATTTGAGACCAACCTGCGCGAGCTCTCACGGTATCGGCGTTCTGTGATGCGTAAGAATCGGCAAGAAAAATAATCTGCGGATTGCATTTAATGAGAAATTCAGCTGTGATTTGTGGATATCCGGATTTATCTGCGCCTTTTGCCGCGTCAGCAATGTTCTTGAGACCAAAGTCTTTATAGACAGAACCTATAAAAGTTTTAGAAGTGGCTGAATATAGGGTCTCATCTAATTCATGGAAGAACCGTAATTTCGGTTTTTTCGCCGATGTTCGCAGAATCAGGGCGATATCCGACTTCATTCTCTTTACCAAACCCATAGAAGCTGATGAGTTGTCAGTTGCTAGTCCGAGTAATTCAATCTCCGAATAGGCGTTGCTCAATTTTGTTGCTGCCTTTTCAATAAAAACCGAAATTCCGAGTTTAGTTAGTGCATCCTTGACAACTTTAGATTTAGCCGAATCAACAGATAGAATTACTAAATCTGGGTTTTGCGCAACAATCGCTTCGATATTTGGATCAAAACCACTTAGTGAACTTTTGGGAACATTTGTTGGATAATTTGATTGATCATCCACCGCCAAAACTTGCGGTCCTGCTCCAATGCTGAAAAGAATTTCAGTCGCCGTGGGAGAGAGCGAAATAATCTTGAGCGGCTTATTTTTAATTGTTGTTGTGTATCCACCAGATTTAACTGTTATTGGATATGCAGTTGCAGCAATTGCTGATTGAGTTGGTAGAAAAGCGAAAATTGCCAAGAAAAGTGAAGCAATAGTTGGTTTGGCAAAGAGCGTGAAACGTCCTTTAAACATAAAAACTCCCTCAAGGATTTGAGGGAGGAAAGAGGGCAATCTGCAGTTTCGCAAAAGGCCCGACCTTCCTCCGAGGTCGGAAATCTTCGGCGTAGCGCCAGGCGACCTGGCTTAGACCAATGCAAATCGTTGAATTGCAAGTCTTTACAGTTGCGGGAACAGCACCGGAATTTAACCGGATTTCGCTAAACGCAACGCCCCTGAAATTTAGATGACAGCGTCCTAAGACACCAGCGTCCTTTTCAGTGGCGTCAACATAGCATGCCGCTTTTAAAAAGCTAGAGCTTTTCTCCTGGCTTTACCTGCGGGCGCGGCACACGAATGCGGCGCATCGAGATTGCGCGCGTGAATATATAGAATCCGATTCCCTTGTACGAGGCGCTTGGAAAACGCTTCACGAATTCAACTTTAACTCGACGATTTACTAAAAGACCTTCAACTATCGAGTAAATCAAAAGGGTGTACATCAGAATTGTTCCGAAAGCTGTAAGTGCAGGTATCTGAAAAATAGAAAGCACGAGAACGAGAAAAGTAGCCGGCATCAAGTACTCGGCCATTCCTCGTTTTGAATCTACAAAGTTACGGACAAAGCGCTTCTCTGGTCCTCGATCGCGAGGTAAAAGTGCGCTCTCATCTCCACGAAGCTGTGCTTCTCTTTGTGCAACTCGCGCTGCACGAGAGGCTTTTTTTTGACGCGCTTTTTCCGCCTTAGATGATGCCGGAGCAAGGGATGAAAATTTGCGAGTTGCCTCTGAATCTTTTCGCTTTGGCGTTGGTCGACCTTTTTTTGTTGGCTCAGTACTCATGCGTGCACTATATACAAAGTTTTTGGAGTATTTTCAAAGTGAGAGCATGCGCTCTAGAGCAAGCTTGGAATTCACCGCTACCTTCTGATCCACCTGAATCTGGTTGACCAGATGACCGGCCACGAGGGATTCCATCGCCCACACAAGATGCGGTAAATCAATGCGATTCATAGTTGAGCAATAGCAAACCGTTTTATCAAGGAAGACAATTTGTTTATCAGGGTTATTGGCAGCAAGCCTTGATACTAAATTGAGTTCTGTACCGATTGCCCATTTGCTGCCTGCCGGAGAGTTTTCGACCGTTTTGATGATGAATTCAGTACTACCAACAACATCTGCACTCTTTACGACTTCATGCTGACATTCAGGATGCACCAATACCTGCACTCCTTTTAGACGGTTACGTACTTCGTCTACAGATTCCTTTGTAAAACGTCCGTGAACAGAACAATGGCCACGCCACAGGATTATTTTCGCAGCTTTGATTTCACTTTCAGTAAGCCCGCCCATTGGCTTCCATGGATTCCACAAAACACAATCATCGAGAGTTAGACCAAGTGAGAGCACTGCAGTGTTTCGACCTAGGTGCTGGTCGGGCATAAAAAGAATCTTTTCGCCCTTAGTAAGGGCCCATTCCATTGTCTTCTTGGCATTAGAAGATGTACAGATTGTGCCACCGTGTTCACCAGTGAAACTCTTAATCGCAGCAGAAGAATTCATGTAAGTAACTGGAATAGTTTTATTTGCAACACCGACTAACTCAAGATCTTGCCAACATTTCTCCACTTGATTAGCAGTTGCCATATCTGCCATAGAACAACCCGCAGCAAGATCGGGCAAAATAACTTTCTGGTCTTTTGTTGTGAGAATGTCGGCGCTCTCGGCCATGAAATGGACGCCGCAGAAAATGATGTATTCGGCCGCGGATTTTGAAGCAGCAGCTTGAGCCAATTTAAATGAGTCACCAGTGATGTCAGCGAAATCGATAACTTCATCTCGTTGGTAGTGATGTCCAAGTACGAGTGCACGTTCTCCGAGTGCAGCACGAGCAATCTGAGCCCTTTCAATGAGTTTGGGATCACTCAATTCGGGTAGCTCACCAGTGCACGAGACGCCGCGTTCGGATGCGAGATCTCGGCCGCTGCCAAGGAGTAGCAAATCTGTAAGCGAACGTGCGCCTGTCGTCATCTACATATTCTTACCTATTCGCGCCCTTCGTGTCGCCTTTAGGCTAAATGGCTAGTAATCTTTGGCCATGACTACAGAGACAACAGCTGCAACCACGACCGGAATTCTTCTTACAGACGTCGCGGCATCAAAGGTTCAAGCGCTGCTTTCTCAAGAAGGTCGCGATGATCTATACCTTCGCGTAGCGGTTCAGCCAGGTGGATGTTCAGGTCTTCGTTACCAGCTCTATTTTGATGATCGCAACCAAGACGGAGATGTCGCGCGCCAATTCGGAAACGTCAAAGTCGTTACAGACAAAATGAGCGATCCGTACCTGGCTGGAGCAACAATCGATTTCGTAGACACAATCGAAAAGCAAGGTTTCACAATTGATAATCCAAATGCACAAGGTTCATGTGCATGCGGCGATTCTTTTAACTAATACTCCTCACTTAGCGAACACTCGCGTAGGTTTCTCGCTATGAAAATCGGTGTCGCGGGTTCTATTGGTTTAGACCACCTCATGACTTTCTCTGGAAAGTTCACTGATTCATTTGTCACTGGTTCACTCGAAAAGATTTCACTCTCGTTTCTAGTTGATGATCTAGATGTACGACGCGGTGGCACAGGTGCCAACATTGCATTCGGTCTTGGAGTTCTTGGATTAAACCCAGTACTCATTGCTGCCGCGGGAAAAGATTGGGCAGATTACGATGCTTGGCTTACTCGTCATGGAGTTA
>CAIMUD010000168.1 GCA_903844585.1 uncultured Actinomycetes bacterium
CCCGCGGCCATCAGCCTTTGGCCTAACGATGCGGCCAAGTCTCTGCGCTTCTTCTTGGCGTGAGCCAAATGCACCTGATACTTGAATAGCAATCGTTGCTTCTGGAAGATCAATCGAAAAGTTCGCAACCTTTGAGACGACTAAGCAGGTTATTTCTCCAGTACGGAAAGCGGCAAATAACCTTTCGCGTTCTTTAATTGGCGTCTCACCTTTAATCACAGGCACGCCTAAAGTTTCAGATAAATCATCTAACTGATCGATGTATTGGCCAATTACAAGAATTTGCTCTCCTGCGTGAAGATCTACAAGTTTTTCGACAACATTGCGCTTGGTTCTGGTTGTTGCGCAGTAGCGATATCTCTCTTCTGGTTCAGCAGTTGCATATGAAAGTCGTTCTGCTTCAGTTAAATTGACGCGAACTTCAATACATTCAGCAGGGGCTATATAACCCTGTGCTTCAATCTCTTTCCATGGTACGTCAAAGCGCTTTGGGCCAATGAGTGAAAATACTTCGCCTTCCATACCGTCTTCGCGAACTAAGGTCGCGGTTAGACCTAAACGGCGGCGGGATTGAATATCAGCGGTAAAGCGGAAGATCGGTGCAGGCAGAAGGTGCACTTCGTCATAAATAATCAACCCCCAATCGTGAGTATCAAATAAATCTAAGTGTGAGTAAACGCCATTTTTCTTCTTGGTCATTACTTGATAAGTCGCGATTGTCACTGGGCGAATTTCCTTCTTCGCTCCAGAATATTCACCAATCTCATCTTCATTCAAAGTTGTTCTGCGCAGGAACTCTTCACGCCATTGCCGCGCAGCCACTGTGTTAGTTACCAAAATTAAAGTTGTTGCCTTGGCATGTGCCATGGCTGCAGCTCCCACAATTGTTTTTCCGGCACCGCAAGGGAGAACAACAACTCCTGAACCACCATGCCAAAAACCTTCTGCAGCTAGCTCTTGATAAGGGCGGATCTTCCAGTCGTTCTGCTTAAGTGCTATTTCATGAGCTTGGCCATCAACATATCCAGCAAAATCTTCAGCTGGCCAACCAAGTCGCAACAGTGATTGTTTTATCGCACCACGTTGGCTGGGGTGAACCGCAATAGTTTCAGGATCTATCCGTACGCCCAAAAGTGGAGCAATCTTCTTTGCGCGAATGACTTCTTCTAATACACCGACATCTGTTGTGATCAAGATCAGACCATGAACTGGATCAGCTTCTAGGCGCAAACGTCCATAACGCGACATAGTTTCGGCAACATCTACAAGGAGTGAATGTGGCACGGCATATCGGGAGTACTTGATTAAAGTATCAATCACTAGCTCCGCATCATGTCCGGCAGCGCGAGCATTCCATAAACCAAGGTTGGTTAGTCGATATGTATGGATATGTTCTGGCGAACGTTCGAGTTCAGCAAATGGTGCAATCGCGCGACGACATTCAGTAGAAAGAGGATGATCAATATCTAGCAGAAGCGTTTTATCACTCTGGACAATTAGCGGACCTTCGCTCATTTCAATAAATCTTTAATGAAAGCGTGTAGCAATGCGCTGCGATCTTCAATTGATTTCAAGCTAAGCCATTCGCTGGGCGCGTGCGCACCGCCACCAATTGCACCCAAACCATCTAGAACTTGCGCACCTGCCGCCGCCGCAAAGTTTCCATCGCTTGCACCACCGACTTCAGCGCAACCAATTGGAGCTAAGCCAAGGGACTTTGCAACAGATTCAAACTTTTCATAGAGCGCTTTTGTTGATGCAGGCTGCATCGGTGGGCGATTTAGACCACCTGTGATTTCAAGGCGTGCACCAGGAATGGTTGCCTTTAAAGAATTAATTGCGACATGTACACGCTCTAGCTCAGCTTGTGCAAAAGATCGAGCATCAATTTCTAATACTGCGAGATCTGGAACCGTATTTGCGCTATTGCCAGATTTCAATAAAGTCGGAACCACTGTTGTGCCATGTTCTTTATTTTCTAGGGCTGCAAGTTGCAGAATAACGTGTGCAATTTCAACAGTCGCATTGACACCTTTTTCAGGTTCTAGTCCTGCATGTGAAGCTAGTCCATGCACATTTATTTTGTACATCGCAGTACCTTTGCGGCCAGTCTTAACTTTGCCGTCTAGCGATGATTCTAAAACCAAGACCGCTTTCGCAGCAGCAGATAATTCCATAATTAATTCTCGTGATGCAAAAGAACCAGTCTCTTCATCAGTTGTTGCTACAAGTGCAACGCGATCTGCAACTCCCGAGATATCTTTAAGTGCGAATAAAGCTTGCACAAAACCCGCCTTCATATCGAAGACTCCTGGTCCGCGAACTACATCGCCATTTACTTCCCAAAGCGGTTGGTAAGAACCATGTGGCCACACTGTATCTAGATGAGCAAGTAAGAGAATTTCTGGTTGACTCGCGCCCCACCAAAAAACGG
>CAIMUD010000169.1 GCA_903844585.1 uncultured Actinomycetes bacterium
AGAGCGTTTGTGTCGCAATTACAAGATCATTTTCGGTCCACATATGATCTTCTTGGTAATGATGTGAAAGTAAAGCTAAACGGATCGCCATCGGATCGTGGCCTTGGCGTATAAGTTTGCTTACAAAGATTAGATTGCCTTTTGACTTACTCATCTTTTCACCGTCAAGGCCGATCATTCCCGCATGAACATAAAAACGCGCAAACTCCTTTCCATTCATAACGTTGCTTTGCGCTGCCGACATTTCATGGTGGGGAAAAATCAAATCGCTGCCACCACCTTGGATATCAATAGAAAATTGTGAATCGGTCTCGGGCGCTAGGTAGTGAAGTGCAATTGCGCAGCATTCGATATGCCAACCAGGGCGTCCTTCTCCAAGAGGTGATTCCCACCCCGGTTCATTTGGTCGCTTTTGCAACCAGAGCAAAGCATCAAGAGGATTTCGTTTTCCGATGCGATCAGGATCTCCACCGCGTTCGGAAAAGATTCGAATAGATTCGGGCGCATCCAGGTGAGATCGGCGTCCAAAATTTGGATCAGCATGAACTGAAAAATAAGTATCACCATCTACTAAATACGTTGCTCCCGCCTCATCTAATTTCTTAATTGAGCCTAGGACTAGCGGAATCGATTCGACCGCTCCGATGTAGTGATCTGGTGGCAACACGTGTAAATCGACCATGTCACCTCGAAAGAGATCTATTTGTGATGTAGCTAATTCACGCCAATCCAAACCATCACGATTGGCGCGCTCGAGTAAAGGATCATCGATATCAGTAATATTCTGGACATACATAACCTGCCCACCGGTAGCCCGTAAATAGCGATTTACCAGATCGAAGGCAAGATATGTATTTGCGTGACCTAGATGCGTGGCATCGTAAGGTGTAATTCCGCACACATACATGCGATAAATGCTCTGTTTCGGAACTTCTTCAATCGCAGCACTTGCAGTGTTTTTTAGGCGCAAAGGTGGAACGTTAAACCTTGAATCCAAGGGAGGTATTGCAGTTATCGCCCATGAGTTCATAAGAGAATCTTAATTGGAATCCGTGGAATCTAGAACGGTGGCCACGGGACCGCTGGCCAATCTTCACTGGGTGTTGGGAAACGTCCATCATGCAATATCCGACCAATACGCTCTTTCGTCGCTTCTATTTCTCTAGCTGTTAAGAGTTGATGAAATTCGCCTTCATCCAAGATTGTATTTGCGCTTCTCAGAATTTGAATCTCGTGATCGGCAAGAACTTCTCCGGCCCATTGCCACAGCACTGTTCGTAATTTGTCGTCCTCATGGAATGTAACACCGTGATCACAGGCGTATAAATGACCAATCTTCGTCGGTAACAGGTGGCCAATTTTACGATCAGTGTTATTCAATATTGCATCGAAAAGCGCTAGCTGGCGCAATTGTTGGTCATCCTTCTGGAAGTACGTCATTAGATCTACGCTGTGATCAATATCAATCCAGGCTTGCACCATGCCCAATCCATATGGACCCTCACGCAATATAGTCGGGGGAACAACGTTGATCTCAAGTTTGTGACTTAAGAGAAAAGATGCGAATTCGCGCTGAGCAAGATTGCCACTCTGAAAATCCCAAAGAGGCCTCTCGCCAGCGATTGGTTTGTAGATGCAGGAAATCTCATCTCCGGCGTAGGAAGCTTTAGCGTAAAGGGTTGCATTTGAGGCATCAACAAGACGGCCAGTTACTGATAGCTCTGCTTTTTCCAAGTGCAATAGAGTCTGTTCAACGTTTATCACCGGCGATATCCGTTAGCCCTTGGACATAAGTGGCCTCCTATATTTATTGGCCCCCCACAAAATGGACATACCGTTCTTCCGGCTGCCACCAGCGAATTTGATCTCTTAGTAAATGCTGCTGCCTGAGACAACGTCAGTGAGCTTGTAACAACACGACAATCATCTCCTTCGTTCTCAACAATCTCAACTAACTCGATCTCGATCGACGCATTTTCTGAGTCATAGGAAATGCCTATTTCCCCTACGACGAATTCTTCATCTATTGGCGTATCAAGAGGCGCGCTGTCATCTGGCAGTGGTGGGATTACCAATAGAGGTTGCGTGATTCGCAATTCTCTCAACAAGATAGCAACTCTCTCTGCGAGTGCTTGAACTTGGACTTTCTCAACAGCAACAGTCACGATCCGTTTCGCATCACGTATTTGGAGATAAAAGGCTCGTTCCCCTGGTTGCCCAACAGTTCCGGCTATGAATCTTGAAACTTCGGCAAAAAAGATTTCTGCATCAGCCATGACTAATCCAGCAGTTCTTTCAACTTCGAGCGTGAGCTATTTACTGAGATGATTCGTGGTGATCTTTTTGAGAACTCAATTATTGTGAACGAAGCGGGATTGACACTGAATTTTTGAAAGTCCCTGAGTCCTGACGTTAATATCCCCGCAAGAATTGCTTTGATGACATCTGCGTGCGTGACAAGTAATTTAGGTTGAGATCCGGGCAGTAGTGAAATCTCTTCGACGCCTTTCATGGCACGATTTTGCAACTGCTTGAGCGATTCCCCACCCGGAAACTTCATGGTTTGAGGTGAATTTTGTACAGTCTTCCATTCACGTTTGGTTCTTAGTTGACTTAGTTTCTTTCCGGTCCACATTCCAAAATCAACTTCTATCAAATTGGAGTCAATCAAAGTTTTCTTTTGAACCTTAGAATTTTGCTGTGATAGCCAAGGTTCAAGCGTCTCGATGCAGCGCTGCATTGGACTAATGCGAATCGCTGAGAATGAAACCCCTTCTAACCGCGCAATCAGATTTTCTGCCTGCACAGCTCCTTGCTTACTAAGGGCGATGCCCTCATTACGCCCTGACAATATGCCTTTGGCATTGGCCGATGAGTGAGCATGACGTAAGAGAACCAATCGTGACATGGCTATTAGGTTAACCATAAAAAGTATCACCGTCGCGCTAAGGTCTGAAGATGGAAAAGCGACGGCTGGGCACTTCAGGACTCACGGTCTCTAGGCTCGGTCTCGGAACGATGACATGGGGTCGAGA
>CAIMUD010000170.1 GCA_903844585.1 uncultured Actinomycetes bacterium
ACCATCGGCGGAAACTTTGACTCACTTCTTGCGAAGTTAATCGTAACTGGCGCTACTCGCGAACAAGCAATCGAGCGAGCTCGTCGCGCACTTGCAGAATTTAAGATTGAAGGGTTGGCGACAGCACTTACTTTTCACCGTGCAATTCTTGAAGACCCGGCTTACACCAAGAACTTCAAGGTCTATACAAGTTATATTGAGAATGAATTCAAAAATGAAATTCCGGCTTACCAAGCACTAGCCGAAGAAGTCACAACTCGTGTTGCAGCAGAAAATCTTGTTGCTGAGGTCAATGGAAAACGTTTTGAAATCAAACTTCATACTCCTGAGCCAGTAGTAAAGCGCCACCGCGCAAAGCAATCTTCTTCAGGTGGTGCTGGCGGAACTTCACTTTCTAGCCCAATGCAAGGCACCGTCGTTAAAGTCGCAGTTGCCGAAGGCGCAAAAGTTGAAGCTGGCGATTTGATCATTGTTTTAGAGGCGATGAAAATGGAACAACCCCTTAACGCCCATAAGAGTGGGGTAATTAAAAACCTTAAGGCCGTAATTGGTGAGATTGTCTCGAGCGGAACAATTCTCTGCGAAATTGCAGACGAATAAATTTAAAGAACTAGACCTAAATTCTTATAAGTAGACTCAAGAGTTTTTGATGCAACTTCTTCTGCTTTAGCTGCGCCATCATGCAAAATCTTTATGAGATGAGCCTCATCTTCTAACAATTCAAGGGCCCGCACTCGAATTGGGCGAAGGTATTCAACAACTACCTCTGCTACGGCTTGCTTGAAATCACCATAACCTTTGCCGTCAAATTCGTTTTCAAGTTCATTTATTGTGCGTCCAGAGAGCACGCTATGAATCGTTAATAGATTGCTGATTCCTGGTTTGTTTGCAGAATCGAAGGTGACTTCGCGGCCAGCATCAGTTACTGCGCTCTTAATCTTCTTCAGGTTAACTTCGGGGGAATCCATGATTTCGATAAGCCCTGCGCCGGTGCCTGAAGATTTACTCATCTTGGATGTTGGTTCGGCAATGTCATAAATTTTTGCGCCTTCTTCAAGAATATATCCTTCTGGCACAATAAATGTCTTTCCGTACTTGGCATTAAATCTCTCTGCAATATCCCGTGTGAGTTCAATGTGTTGACGTTGATCTTCGCCAACAGGCACCAAATGCGTTTGGTAAAGCAAAATATCAGCTGCCATCAACATTGGATAGGTAAAAAGACCAACGCGAGTTGTGTCAGTTCCGGACTTTTGCGATTTGTCTTTGAACTGAGTCATACGGCTTGCTTCACCAAAACCGGTTAGGCACTCCATAATCCAGCCGAGTTGATTATGTTGTGGCACTTGAGATTGAACAAAGAGTGTTGCTTTTTCTGGTGAGATTCCAAGGGCCAACAACTGAGCAGCTGAAATAAGTGTGCGCTTACGCATGAGTTTTGGATCAGTCTCAACGGTGAGGGCGTGAAGATCAACAATGCAATAAAAAGCATCGTGACCGTCTTGGAGTTCAACCCATTGCTTTACCGCTCCGAGATAATTTCCGAGATGGAAAGAGTCACTTGTTGGCTGAATGCCAGAGAGAACTCTCTTCAAAGTCATGGGCGTAATTCTCGCATGAATCAGTAGTTACGAGAGATTAATAACTGACCTGCGCGTTTTCCTTCCATCGTAAGTACGGTGAATCTCACGCCGTTAATGCTTACAACGTCACGTGCCACTGGGATTCGCCCTAAATAGTGCATGACAAATCCACTCGCAGTCTCATATGGACCTTCTGGAATCTCAACGCCAGTTTTTTCCTTGAGGTCATCAATTGAAATAAGTCCATCAATTTCAAAATCTCCAGTGCCAGACTCTGCCGAAACTTCACTCTCATCTGCATCGTACTCGTCTTTAATATCGCCAATAAGGCACTCAACTAGATTTTCTAAGGTAACGATTCCATCGGTACCGCCGTACTCATCGAGCACTATTGCTAAGTGTTGGCGCTGGTTACGCATTTCAGTCAGAGCAGGCAAAACTCCTTTAGTTCCAGGTAAGAACATAATGCTGCGTACAAGTTCTTGAATTTTTCCGGTGCTATTTACAAGCGATGTATCGAGAAGATCCCGTACGTGAATGAAACCAATCACTTCATCAGTTGATCCGCGAACAACTGGATACCTTGAGTGAGATTTTTCTACCGCAAGGGTAATGGCTTTACTAATCGAAAGTGATGCATCCATAAAATCAACTTCAGTGCGGGGAACCATGATTTCATGAACTTCACGTTCGGAAGCGTTGAACACTTCTTCAACAATATCGCGTTCCTCATCGGTGAGAGCTGAGTGGCCTGAAACCAAGTCCAGCAACTCTTCTTCCGACATTTGACTACGTTGTTCTTTTGGATCGATACCAAAAATTCGAACAATAATGTCCGTGGAATGTGAAAGCAACCAAATAACTGGCCTAAAGAACTTTGCAAGCACATCAATAATTCCAGCACTTGCAAGTGAAATTTCTTCGGTGCGATAAAGTGCAAGGCGCTTTGGTACAAGCTCTCCAAATACAAGTGAAAAGTATGCGATAACCAAGGTCACGCCAATAAGTGAAAGAGTGATTGATGCCTCTTTGGATAGTCCAAGTTTTACAAGTTCTGGAATTATGTAAGTTCCAAGTTTTTCGGCTCCGAGAGCTGCAGATAAGAATCCGCACACAGTTACACCAACTTGTGCTGCTGCAAGAAAACGATTTGGATTTTCAGCTAGCTTTGCAACGCGTGCGCCGCGTTTACCTTTTAACGCTAATTGTCGAATCTGACTCTCGCGAAGTGAGATGAGAGCAATTTCAGCTGCCACGAAAAATGATGCAACCAAAATCAGGGCTGCCACTGTAGCTAAATCGCCAAGAAGTGAGCCAATCGAGTGAGACTCCATGATGGACTTAGTCTACGCCCTTGCTAAAAAAAGGTTCCGTGCCCTAGCCTTCTACCGCTAGCCAACCGGCTAACACCTTCATCCTCGGACCGTCGGGCACGTACCTGCCCGGAGAAGGAGAATTACGCATGGCATCAGTAGTTTTCGAAAACGCTTCACGAATCTATCCCGGCACAGATAAACCTGCCGTCGACAAACTAAATCTCACTGTTAAAGACGGTGAATTCCTTGTGCTTGTCGGACCGTCAGGTTGCGGTAAGTCAACATCACTTCGCATGTTGGCGGGCTTGGAAGAAATTGATGGCGGACGAATTTTAATTGGCGATCGCGACGTTACAAATGTTGCTCCAAAAGATCGCGACATCGCTATGGTCTTCCAGTCATATGCACTTTATCCGCACATGACTGTTGCAGAGAACATGGGATTCGCGCTTAAGATCGCCGGAATCGCAAAAGAAGAACGTGATCGTCGCGTACTTGAAGCAGCTAAATTGCTTGACCTTGAGCCATACCTAGATCGCAAGCCAAAAGCTCTTTCAGGTGGACAACGTCAGCGCGTTGCTATGGGTCGTGCGATTGTTCGCGAACCTCAGGTATTTCTTATGGACGAACCACTTTCCAACTTGGATGCGAAGTTGCGCGTTGCAACACGTACACAAATAGCTGCGCTCCAGCGCCGCCTCGGAATTACAACTGTTTATGTAACTCACGACCAAGTCGAAGCTATGACTATGGGTGATCGCGTAGCAGTTCTAAAAGATGGGCTACTTCAGCAAGTAGATACTCCACGAAACCTTTACGACAGCCCAGCTAATGCATTCGTTGCAGGATTTATTGGCTCCCCAGCCATGAACTTGCTCAACGCACCAGTCTCTGGCGGCAAGGCGATGCTTGGTGATCTTGGGATTGATGTACCAGCAAGTGCTGGATCGTCAGTAACTGTTGGTATCCGGCCAGAAGGTTTCACGCCAGCTTCACAAGGCTTCCACGTAGAAGTAGAAGTTGTAGAAGAACTTGGCGCTGATGCATTCGTTTATGGAAAGCCAGCTGATCAGAACGTTGCCTTCGCTAATGCTTCTGATGAAGCAGCACAAATAATTGTTCGTTGGGATCCTAAAAATCCACCTAAGCCTGGTGACAAAATTACAGTTGGCGTAAATCAGGCTGAAGTTCACCTCTTCAACGCTTCAACTGGAGAGCGTCTGAAGTAAGACTTAAATAAAATATCCCTAGTTTCTAAATTTCGAAAACTAAAAGCAAGAGCAAAGTTTTCTACATTTAAAACTAGGGATATTTTTATGCAAAATCAAATTGCCCGCGCAGGACGTGGACTTTGCCTCGACCAAATTTTCGCCATGAATCGGTGTAGTAGAGAGCTGTGTCTTCATCGATTCCAAGCAAGGTTGTGTCGGCATCAGCACGAATAATTGCTGCAGTAACTCGATCGGGTAACCATCCTAGAAATTTATCGTAATGAGGAATTACTTCGATTTCAGGTAGGAGTCCAAGTCCTTGCGTTACTTGGGAGCGCCGGATACCAATTATTTTTCCACCAAATGCCATTGCACCCGCAGAACATCCGGCAAGTGAAGTTCCGCTCTCCCATGCTTGGACGATTGCTTCCCAGATGGGAGAACCTTTAAATACTTCGGCAATATGTGATGGGTCTCCACCAGAGAAATAAATTAGACCAGCACCTTTTATTTTCTCGATGTATTCGTTGTTAAAGGCATCTTCGCGACTAAGTATTGGAAGATAAATACATTGCGCACCAATGCGAAGCGCCTGATCCGCGCCGCGTTTTTTCCAATATTCCAACCTATCGGCACTCTCTTTTCCGGCACCCGTTGGAATTTGCACATAAGAGTTATCTTTACCAGTTGAAATAGCGCGGTGCAGAAGCAAACTTTCTAACTCCTGCATTTGCGGCAAATATTCGCCCGAACCAACAAGTGCGATCGCCCCTGTCTTATCGTTCATAAGTAAAGGTTATGCCATTACCTTCTTGAGGTTCTCATCGATTGCAGCCAAGAACTCTTGGGTATTTAGCCATGGAGCATCTGGGCTAATAAGAAGAGCCAAATCCTTTGTCATCTTTGCGGATTCAACAGTTTGGATACAAACCCTTTCTAGCGAAGATGCGAATTCTGCAAGCTTTGGAGTGTTATCGAGCTTTGCACGGTGAGAAAGTCCTTGAGTCCACGCAAAAATTGAGGCTATCGGATTTGTCGAAGTTGCTTTGCCCGCTTGATGATCGCGATAGTGGCGTGTAACTGTTCCATGTGCAGCTTCAGATTCGACAGTTCGTCCATCTGGTGAAAGAAGTACAGATGTCATTAAACCAAGAGATCCGTAACCTTGAGCGACTGTATCTGATTGAACATCGCCGTCATAATTCTTACATGCCCAGATATATCCACCTTCCCAACGAAGTGATGTCGCCACCATGTCGTCAATTAGTCGGTGCTCATATTCAATCCCTGCTGCTTCAAACTTTGATTTAAATTCACTTGCATACACTTCAGAAAATATGTCCTTGAATCGTCCATCATAAGCCTTAAGGATTGTATTTTTTGTTGAAAGAAACACTGGATAGTTACGAAGAAGTCCATAGTTCATTGATGCGCGTGCAAAGTCACGGATTGAATCATCAAGGTTATACATACCCATTGCAACACCAGCAGAAGGGAAATCGAAAACATTGAACTCCATTGGCTTCGAACCATCTTTAGGAGTAAATGTCATCGTGAGCGTTCCGGGACCAGGAACCTTGAAATCTGTTGCCTTGTACTGATCTCCAAATGCATGGCGACCAATAACTATCGGCTTAGTCCAATGTGGAACCAAGCG
>CAIMUD010000171.1 GCA_903844585.1 uncultured Actinomycetes bacterium
GACCAGAGCCTGTCACCGCTGCTTTAACCTCACTCGGTGTATGCATCATTACGGGAATTCCAGCCTTTGCTGCAACGAGCAAGGCGATTCCAGCGGCTTGTCCAGTGCCCATAACAGTGCGCACATTATGTTGTGAAAAAACGCGTTCGATGGCAATCACATCTGGAGAATGTAATTGCACCCACTCGGTGATTTGTTCTTCCAGCGATAGTAAACGAAGTTCAAGTGCGAGATCCGCCGGAGTAAGAATTACGCCCACTCCTACTAAAGATAATGGTTGCCCAATTGCACCTTCGATGACGCCAATGCCACAACGAGTAAGTCCAGGGTCAACCCCTAGGACACGCTTTGCTTGTTGGCTCATAATTTCCAAGCCTATGTGCGGTAAAGGAAGATGGTTAGGAAAGGCTCGCCATAACTTCATCGGATACATCAAAATTGCTGAACACATTCTGTACATCGTCGAGTTCTTCGATGGCATCTATGAGTTCAAAGACTTTTCTGGCGCCTTCAACATCGAGTGGAATAGTCATGGAAGGTAGGAAAGAAGAGTCTGCGGATTCATAATCTATCCCCGCGCCCTGCAGAGTTGTACGCACGGCGACCAAATCTGAAGCTTCGCAAACGACTTCAAAAGATTCACCAAGATCATTTACTTCCTCAGCGCCAGCTTCAAGAACAGCTTCAAGAATCTTTTCTTCGGTAACTCCAGCGCTCTTGCCGACAATGATTACACCCTTACGGTTGAAAAGATATGCCACCGAACCAGGATCTGCCATCGAACCACCATTGCGCGTAACAGCAACACGTACTTCAGAGGCCGCGCGATTTCTATTATCTGAAAGACACTCAATCATGATTGCAACACCATTTGGTCCATAACCCTCGTACATAATTGTTTGCCAGTCTGCGCCGCCGGATTCAAGTCCTGCTCCGCGTTTTACGGCGCGTTCAATATTGTCTGCCGGCATTGAATTTTTCTTTGCCTTAGCGATCGCGTCAAAGAGAGTTGGGTTGCCATCAACGTCGGCGCCACCATTTCGAGATGCGACTTCAATAGCCTTAATTAACTTTGCAAAGTTTTTTGCCCTACGGCCATCGATAACAGCCTTTTTATGCTTTGTCGTTGCCCACTTGGAATGGCCTGACATCAAACACCTCTTCTATATAGAAACAATACTTCTAAGCCCAAAACGGCACAGCGTTACTTTATAGCTCCTTGGCATATCTCATCAAAAAAGTATGAATGTACGCGCAAATCATTTGTAAGTTCTGGGTGAAATGAAGTGGCGAGAAGGCCGCCTTGTCTTACGGCTACGGGATGCGCCTGGCCATCGGGGGTTGTAACCGTTGCTAGAACTTCAACGTCTTTACCTATTGATTCCACCCACGGCGCTCTAATAAAGACGGCCCGCAATTTTTCGCCGGCAAAATCCAAATCAGATTCGAAGGAATCTACTTGTCGCCCGAAAGCATTGCGACGGACAGTAATGTCCAAGCCACCGAAACTTTCCTGACCTGGCGCCGGGTTGGAGATGCGATCTGCAAGCAAAATCATTCCGGCACATGAACCAAAGGTTGGCATCCCACTTCTTATTCTTTTCTTCAGCGGGGCAAACAATCCGAAGGTTTTTGCTAAGTGCATGATTGTTGTTGACTCACCACCAGGAATAATCAGCGCATCGACTTCGTCTAACTCATCTACACGTATAACGCTCAGTGCTGCATGACCTGCAGATTTCGCAGCTTCTATGTGTTCACGAAAATCACCTTGTAGTGCAAGGACACCAATCTTCATGAATGAGACTTACTGTTTTACCAGCCGCGCTCAGCGAGGCGGTGTGGCGCTGGAATATCTGCGACGTTAATGCCAACCATCGCTTCACCAAGACCACGTGAAGCATCAGCAAGTACTTTCGCATCAGTGAAAAACGTTGTTGCCTTAACGCATGCAGCTGCACGTCTAGCAGGATCTCCAGATTTAAAGATTCCAGAACCGATGAAGACTCCATCTGCACCCATCTGCATCATCAGAGCAGCATCGGCTGGAGTTGCAATTCCACCAGCGGTAAAGAGAACTACTGGAAGTTTTCCGGTCTCTGCAACTTCTTTAACAAGTGCGTACGGAGCCTGCATTTCCTTGGCTGCTACATAAAGTTCATCTTCGCGAAGTGACGACAGGCGACGAATTTCTCCGCCAATTTTGCGCATATGCGTCATCGCATTTGAAACATCTCCAGTGCCTGCCTCGCCTTTAGAGCGAATCATTGCTGCACCTTCATTAATGCGACGGAGTGCTTCACCAAGATTGGTTGCGCCGCAGACAAATGGAACCTTAAATTTCCACTTATCGATATGGTTTTCATAATCAGTAGGTGTTAACACTTCAGATTCGTCAATGTAATCAACGCCGAGACTTTCGATAATCTGTGCTTCTACGAAATGACCGATGCGGACCTTTGCCATTACAGGAATAGAAACGACTGCTTTAATTTTCTCAATCATGTCAGGATCTGACATGCGGGCTACACCACCTTGAGCACGAATATCTGCTGGTACGCGCTCTAGCGCCATCACTGCAACTGCGCCGGCTTCTTCGGCAATCTTTGCCTGATCTGCATCAACAACATCCATGATGACGCCGCCTTTGAGCATTTCAGCCATTCCGCGCTTAACGCGAGCAGTACCGGTTGCTTCAGACATTTGTGCCCCTTATGACTTAACGAAAATTTGAACTACGGAGGCAAATACTACTTTGAAGACGGCGATGGCGCATCCGCGATTACAGGCGCAAACACTGGTTCTTTATCGGTAAGGGCGATCCACACTTGTCCAGGAGCAAAGAGAATTTCTCGGCCACTTGCATCGCTCCACTTTGTACCTACTTCAGCGCTTTCTCGCGACCAGTTTGCAGAAATGTATTTTCCATCGCGCAAAATGTAACCCCTACCACTGCCTACAGTTGCAGAGAATGGCGTGATGCCTCCAACCTTGTCGTGAAATTCAGAAGATGTTATTGAAACGATTTGGATGACAAAAGTTGTTGGTCCTAATTGCTTTCCAGATTCGGCTATATCTGCTGCGCCCGAATGCGCCAGAAGCCATCGTTCTTCATTGATGGACCAATTGGCTGTGTATGAGTTGGCTGGCCACGAAACTTTTACCGAACTAATCGCAGTACCGGTTTCGCTCCAGTTACCGAAATTCCAACCCATATTTTTCGAGACAGCTATCGATTTAGACTCAGCTGCAATCTTCGACATCAATAAATCTGCTCGCAAAATCATTGCAACGGGATTGACTCGATTTGGATCCGTTGTATAAATCGTTGGTGATTGTCGTTGAGCTCCCATATTTTCTAAATTGGCCTCGGCAATAACGGGAAGTAATTTCTTCTGCGCGCCACTGTAGGCAAATGCAACGTGACCATACTGCGCAAGAAGTTCGATATCAGTGATGCGAGCACTTCTGACTGGCCCGATCCGTGTTGGAATTTTCGAGGAATACACCGCTGCAAGTCTGGTGAGTCCGCCTTCAACCTGTTCTATGTAAACGAGATCGGCATCTTCCAGGCCTGCCTGCGGATGCGCAGCTGGAGTGTCATCAATCTTTACAACCAAGACCGGGCCGTCGCTTCCTTCTCTGCCACTAATTGAATTAACAATTGGGTCACTTCCAATTATTGGTATTGCGCTAGGAATCGACGCACAACTTGCTATCACTATTAATAGTGATGAAACGCCCAGTGTTCGAGCGAGCATGTTTTTAAAGGACATCAGCTTCGAATTCGTAAGTGACGGGAAGTGGAGCTCGTCCTGCTAACCGAAAAACTCTAAAAACAAACTTATTACGAACCATTTGAGTACGCGTTACTGCATCAACGTGGATCGCAATACCAACTCTAATTTTATCTGTGAGTTCAGATAATTCACGGAGTAGATCTCGTTCGATATAACCAATTTCTGAAGCTTCATCATTTAGGAGTAAGCCGAGTGCGCCAGAGAGGCCACTCTCGGCAATCGATCTACTTTCAATATCAGCTTCACGTGCCTGATGCGCCGCGGCTGTTAATAAAAGTGCAGAGGCGGGATCAGAAATTTTGCTTCGAGCAATCTCGAGGGCAATCGCCGCTCTGCGTTGCAACAGTCCATCTAGATTTGCCCAACTTGTTTCAACTCTATGATGAAGGCGATCTAAACGTGTCGCTGAATAAGAAAGGTACCAAAGTCCGAAAAGAGCAACGAAAATCAGAAGTGCATAGCTCTTCATTCGCTCTTACCGTCCCTACCTAAGAAGCGTGACCATCCACGATGTTCTGATGCAAGTCTTACCCCTTGGCTTCCAACCATGGACATCTCATAGATTGAGTAGATTTCTTCTGCAACAACATCCCAGTCAAATCTTTGTGCATATTCCTTACCTCTTTTAGCCAATGCTCGTCGCTTGTCTGTATCCCGTAGAAGATCAATAATCACTTTAGCCAACTCCTGCGAATTTTCTGATGGAAATAGCGCACCATATTCGCCGTGGCCGAGTAAAGAATCAAACGCCGGAATATCACTTGCTACAACTGCA
>CAIMUD010000172.1 GCA_903844585.1 uncultured Actinomycetes bacterium
AGCAAATGCCGGTCGCGAGACAATCATTCCTGGTGCTGCAATATTGAAAAAGAAACCACGCTCTCTCTCTTAAGTTAAGGTATTGCCGTGGTTAAAGAACGGTACGCATTCCTAAAAACACTCGTCGCACTTTTGCTCATATTTTTATGTCTGTGGGCCGCACAGTGGCAATATCACCGTGGAGTTGATCGACACGCTCGCAATACTTTGATCGTCGAACAATCACTACTGCCTGCCGTTGAATTACGAGAACTCACCGGGAATATCGATTCTTTCGAATGGCGAGCCATTTCCATTCAAGGTTCTTTTGATGATAAGAATCAGATATTGCTTCGCAATCGCTATAACGAAGGCGTTTATGGTTTTGAGCAACTCACGCTCTTTATTTTTGACCAGAGAAAAATTTGGGTAGATCGTGGCTGGATTAAAGCCGGTTCAAATGCAACCGTCCCACCCCAACTACAACAAACAAGTGATGAAAGTGTTCGGATAACTGGGCGCTTGCGTTTGGATTCTTCACTCCCCCAAGGGAAATTTTTTGCAGTTTCTAATAACGCCCAGAGGGATTTGGTTTCCCAATTAGATGCAAGAAAAGGTATTCAAACCGAAGATTTCTATGTTGATCTAATCTCGGTTTCAGATACCGCGATGAGTCCAGATGTTCCAGTTGAGTTGCCAGAACTTAGCGATGGGCCTCACATGGCTTACGCCTTGCAATGGATCTTCTTTGGCGCTCTAGTTATTTACGGACGACGTCTCATTCGCAAAACCGCTTAAATCTTGTCGCATATACAACTCTGAGTACAGACCACCAGCATTAAACAATTCTTCGTGCTTTCCACGTTCAACGATGACGCCATTTTCTAGAACGATAATTTGATCTGCATCCTTAATGGTGCTCAACCGATGGGCAATCACGATGCTCGTTCTACCCTTTAGTGCAGACTTCAAGGCTTGCTGGACTAACGCCTCATTTTCAGAATCTAAATGCGCAGTAGCCTCATCAAGAATAACCACAGATGGAGATTTAAGAAGTAATCGTGCAATAGCTAACCGTTGCTTTTCGCCCCCTGATAGTCGATGACCACGTTCGCCGACTAAAGTTTCAAAGCGATTTGGAAGTGATTCGATCAACTGCCAGATTTGCGCGGCCTTACACGCCTCTTCCATCTCAGCCTCGGTTGCATCATGTTTTGCATATCGTAGATTTTGCGCAATACTTTCGTGAAACAAATGTGCGTCCTGTGTCACAACACCAATATTTGCACGCAAAGATTCCACAGTCAGTTCTCTGATGTCAGTACCATCGACACAAATCGAACCGGATGTAACATCGTAGAGTCGTGGAACCAGAGTACTTATCGTGGTTTTACCAGCACCGGATGGACCGACTATTGCGGTAAAACTTCCAGCCGTTACGGTAAATGAAATACCTTTGAGAATTTCGCCGCTTTGGACGTGTTCTTCTTTCGCGATAGATTCGAGAGAAGCGAGAGAGATTTGATCTGGACGTGGGTAAGAGAAATGAACATCCTTGAACTCAATCGATGGAATCTTCTTAGCGAGAGTAAGCGCCCCAGCTCTATTTGTAACCATTGGCTGCAGATCTAAAACCTCAAAAACTCTTTCAAATGAAACAAGAGCGGTCATCACATCTATTCGTACATTTGATAATGCAGTTAATGGTCCATACAAACGCGCTAATAAGGCTGTGATGGCTAGCAATGTTCCAACTGTCACACTTCCGTTTAACGCTAAATGACCGCCAATTCCATAAGCGAAGGCTGTGGCAACGGCTGCAACACTAGTTAATGCGATAAAGAAAAATCTGTTGAGCATAGCCATGGTAATTCCGATGTCGGCAACTTTTCTTGCTCGAGAACGGAAGAAATCATTCTCGGCTTGTGCCTGACCGTAAAGAGCTACCAACATTGCTCCTGAAACATTAAAACGCTCCGTCATCGTCGAAGACATCGCGGCGTTAAGGGTAAAAGATTCCCTCGTAAGAGTCTGAAGCTTGCGACCCACCCACTTTGTAGGGATCAAAAATACAGGTAGTAAAATTAATGAAACTACTGTTATTTGCCATGAAAGAAAGAGCATTGCTGC
>CAIMUD010000173.1 GCA_903844585.1 uncultured Actinomycetes bacterium
GCTTAAACGTTTCACGTATAAAAATATTCGGTTTTTTTAATTCATTAGATGAAGTGATATCTGTATATCCAAAAATTTCATCAATACTTTTTCTACCAGATGGAATTCCTAGCGTTTTCATTGATACATCAGCTCTTAGCTCTTGTTGCAAGTTATTGTCAATTGCGATGCAACGTTTTAGCTTTGATGCTTCATCTACTTCATTTTGTGTTGAGCACAGGAAAACATCATGATTGCAAGTTCCGCAAAATTTAACTAACGGACTTGCAGTTGGAGTAAGTTCCTCCCAAGTTTTGTTGCACACAAACTCGAAGGCACATTTGATTTTTTTCAATTTTCATCATCCATGCCAAATTTATTGGCTTTTGAGTTTGGCCAATCATCTGGCTTGTTGAAAACAGCCCCCAACCCATTAGCTGTGCTGCCCATCCTGGTGCTGCCATCGGTGCTAAAGCTGCCCATCTGAGTGAACATAGATCCGTCTGATCCCACGGTAGTAGATCCCATACGGGTATAGGTGGTTCCGTCGCTGCTCACACTAGTTGTATCACTGACTCTCTGGATAGTTTCCCCTTCGCTGGACACTGCTAGTCGGCCTAAAAGTTGCCAAAACGACATAATTTATCTCCTGTAATCAATTTGCATAGTAATGGTTCGTAAGCTCATATATCAAACTTAAATTAGTAGTTTTTACAAATTAGAGAAAGTATCTGCAATTTAAATTATTCAGCCTCTTCTTTGTCGTAGACTAATTTTGTTTCTAGTAATGAAGTTATTAGCTTTTCTTTAAATGACTTAGGACCTAAGACTTTTACGTCTGCTCCAAAAGCTAGTACGTCTGCGAGTAATTCCCGTTCATCTGAATATGGAACTTCCAAAGTCAATGAGCCGTCCTTATGCACTGTTATCTTTTGCTCAGGATGCCATTGTTCGTCTTGTACCCATCTTGCTCGCACTGGGGAAAACTTAAGCTTGGCCCAATTCTTGGCTTCACCTCCAAATATTCCGTAGCCTGATTGCATGATGATTTTGATGTCCTTTTGACTGACGTCCTTCGTTGCAACATCAAGCATCTGGCACTCAGTAATAGCATCAACAGAAAAACTTAATAGTTTCTCGCGCTTATGGCACCAAGCATCTACATACCAATTGTCTCGGTAGTGGACAAGTTGCTGTGGGGAAATATCACGATCCGTGTATTCATTTCGAGATCGGTTGAAGTGTTTAATCGTTAAACGTTTACGTTCAATAGTTCCTTGTGCAACCATTTGAAAATATTTGAGTTCTAGGCGTCGTTTACCAGCGTGAACAGCTTTGACACGTTTACTCAAAGCCTCTGAATCTATGCCCTCAGCCTCTAAAATTTCGGACAAACGCTCTTGCAATGGAAGTAGCCGCGGCCCTAATAGACCGGGCTCAAGTTCGGTGATCATGTTTTGAATTGTCAGCAATGCCAGCAACTCTTTATGAGTGAACATGAGCCCAGGCAACTCGTAGGTGTTGTCTAGGTTTACGAGTTTGTAGGCGTTTTCAAACCGGTCGTAGTCGATGTGATAGTTGTATACATCGCGCATCTTGTCTAAGTCACGTTTAAAGGTGGCCTCTGAGATTTCGAGTTCGTCCAAAATCTCTTGCTTAGACAACAGACGCTTGCGTCTGAACATCGACTTGTACTGGTAGATCCGGTCAAATTGCGCCATAGTTTTATTTCCTATTTTTGCGTGCGACGGCCTCTGCCCTCAGATACCTTCTTGCGTAAGAAAGAGGGCATCTCAACACTTTCAGTCTCATCCTTGCAGAACAGCATCTCACTTCTTGCTACTAAACGCTGCATTGAGCGGGAGGCCGAAAAGTGGGCTTCCTTCATCATCATCTCCATATCTTCCTCCGCTAGGCGGTGCAAGACCTCCATTTTGGCCTTAAGCCATGGATGCTCTCCAAAACGGGCATCCATTTCAGCCATTTTGCGTCTTGTAGCCTCACGGTCGCCTTCACGGGCCATTTTGCGCAGTTCCTCGGATGCCTTTGCAAACTCAAGTTCCAGCAATCTTCGGTCCGCCAGCTCATCAGCATCCATAGCGTTCCATAGAGCAGCCTCAATAACCGGAAGCTGAAGCATAGGAGCTGTTTGCTCTAGGGTGTTTCCATCCATGTCCGTGCCAGATAGTGTCATGGCTAGTAAATCACGGGTAGAGCCGGCTGCACTAGGACTGATGTGTAAACGTACCCCCATCCATGCTTCTGATTCCCAAGCCAAATCATTGAGTCGGTAAGAGCCATCTGGGTTTTGTACGGCATTGCTAAGAACCTCGACTATCACTCCAGCTGCAGGGCTAAATTTAAGGCTGATCTTGCGCAAGTACATAGCTTGCAACAAGGACAACTCCTCTTCGAAGCTGTCATACAAATCTTCTGCCGTTTGGCCGTAATACTGCTGGCCACCCCCAGCGCGGGCCATGGCGTTCATTAAGTCTTCATTAAAACCTCGACCCAATCCCACTGTGGTTGTACTTACGCCTTTTTGTAGCCAGCGTTTGCAGTGATCTTCAATCGTAGCGATATCTGTTTCACCACGGTTTGCTTGCCCATCAGAAAGCAAGATCAAGCGTGATATGGCGCCGTCAGATCCACCTTCTAGTTGCTTGGCACCCGTTTCCCAGCCCGCAAAAAGGTCAGTGCTGCCGCCCTCAGTGACATGGTCGACTGCTCGCTGTATCTCCGTGACACTGGCTACTTTCCTCAGAGGCACTAGAACATCCGCCTTATCGTCATAGACCACTAAACTCATCTCGTCTTGCGGGGTGAGGTGATTAGCAATGTGCATTACACAGCGCAACGCCTCGGCCAAGGGTTGCCCGCTCATGCTGCCTGAACGGTCTACAACCAAGGCCAGACGCTTAGAGATATGGGCCTGCTTGATTTCTTCTACGCGATCGGGTGCTTGAACTCGAACCACGATATCTAAATACCCACCCTGAGCAGAAACAGCCGCTTTTCGCGGCGACAAAATGATCGTTGGCTTTTTCATAGTTTTCCTTTAAGGTTGTTGTGGGGGTACTAAAACGACTTATTCAGCTGTTACTGATTGAAGCCACGCAGCCATGACCTCCCGACGACTGCGCTTTCTTGGTATTGGCTTAATGCCAAACTCCATTTGCATATAGCGCTGAACGCCTATGACAATGGATGAGCTCGTCTTAGGAGCTGTAGACGGGTCAAAACCCGTTGTTCGTTGAATAGCTTGTGGACTGAGGTTCATAACAAGGCTAGAAATCCAAATCAGTACGATGGGCATCAAATCTCCTCCCAATCGCCAAGTTGCTCCATTTCCACTTTGTCTTTTGGACAAATCGGTGGACCGTAAGAAAGGAACTTTTTAAACATCGGGACTTGATACCCGCATTTTTTGCATACCGCTCTTGGACGCGGACTACGTGAAACCTTTTGCATTGAAACTTTGAGCTTTTCATGAGGGTAGGGGCCAAGCTTGGTAAGTAGGTCAGTTAGAACAACTTTTAGCTCTGGACCTGCACCTGCACTTCTCATTGGACCTTTAAGACCCATCCTCAGTGCGATCTTTTTGAATTCTTTACCGTGCTTGTTCTGACAGTCATCCACAGCGTGTACTAGTTCGTGTACCAGGGTGTCGATAACGTCAAAAGCTTCACCCAGGGTGGGCGAGATGAAAATTTGATTAATCCCATTTACAGAACTCTTGGTAGACCAGCACTGACCAATGTGCCCACTGCGAACGCCTGTGCTAGTGAAGCCACAAGACACCTGACATGGAGGAACGACATAATTCTTTTGCGCAAACATGGGGCGCAGCAATTCAATAGCAGCTAATAGCCAAGCCTCTCGTGTTGGGTGAGTTCGCATAGAAAATGGTTTGTGGAACAGGGCATATAAGAATCCACTTTCCAAAGCTCAAGGCGTGAGCTAGCTAGCTGATCGTTCATCCAGTAACTAAATTGTGTATCCTTCTGATAACTGAACAAAAGGCACCAAGATGGCAAAAGTATTTCCCAGCGGCTGGAGAGAACTCAACCCACTTGCTGACATAGGCAGAGAGCTTGAGACGCTAGAGCTTCTAGGAAATGGGCTAGACGATAACTACACCGTTTATCACGGTGTTCATTGGACAAATATTGAAAGCAAGAACTACGCGATATACGGTGAGATTGACTTCGCGGTCATAGGCCCATCTGGAAAGATGCTTTTGATAGAGCAAAAGACTGGTTATTTAAAGGAAACAGAAGAGGGGCTTGAAAAAAAATACTCTGAAAAGTCCAAGAACGTTCCGTTTCAAATTGCTAGAAATGCCCACGGGCTTCAACACCGACTAAAGCAAGCACTTAAAGGTAACTCTGTATTCGTTGACTCCATACTTTACTGTCCCGATTACAAAGTTAAGAAATTAGGGTCGGCTGGAATAGATCCAAAGCGGATAGTGGACTCCACACGTAAAGACCAATTAGTAGAAATTATTAAATCAATAATTCCTCCGGAGGAAGCAAATACTCAAGTTCAAGACTTACTGCATCAATTCTTAAGTGATCTTTTGGAGATAGTTCCAGATGTCAATTCCGTTATCGGACAGACAGACAAGATGTATACGCGCGTCTCGGGCGGATTGTCTGAGTGGGCACAAAAGATTGATTTTTCCCCGTTTCGACTAAGAGTCGTTGGAACTGCCGGATCGGGGAAAACTCAACTGGCACTTTCAGCATATCGAGAGTCCATAAAGCAAGGCCGCAAACCTCTTTATGTTTGCTACAACCGCTCACTTGCAGATCACGTCGCAAAAGTTGCTCCCGAGGGTGGGCAAGTTACCGGTTATCACCAGCTAGGCGATCGTGTTGCTAAATTGCTAGGTGCTCCGATAGATCATCAAAAGCCTGGGCCTTTTAATCAAATGGAGTTGACTCTAGATAACTATCTTCCAACGGATGATCAAATGTTTGACGATTTAATCGTTGATGAAGGACAGGATTTCAAACCTTCTTGGGCAGCAAATCTATTGCGTCTTTTGCGTCCAAACGGAAAGGCTTGGTGGCTTGAAGATCCACTGCAAAACGTCTACTCGAGAGAGCGTATGCCATTTGATGGATGGGTAACTATCCGATCAGATGAAAACTTTCGCAGCCCAAAGCGTGTGCTAAGCGGTATTAACGAGATCCTAGCTCTTTCTCCCCCGATAGCTTCATCTAGTCCAATCGAGGGTGGAGATGTTGAAGTTCTAACCTATGAGAATCAAAGTGAATTGATTCCCAGGACCGTGGAAGCACTTGATCGAGCACTGGAGCTTGGATTTGATTCAAACCATGTAGCGTTACTTTCCTTTAGAGGTCGCGAGAGTTCTGCTCTTACTCCTTTTACCCAGATCGGAAAGCATTTGCTCCGCTCTCCAATCCAAGGTAAGTATGATGAATTTGGAAATCCTGAATACTGTGATGGTGACATCACTACTGACTCGGTTCATCGATTTAAAGGACAGGCTGCACCTTGTGTTGTTCTAACGGAAATTGATTTTTCTCAATTAGATGAAAACTCAAAGATAAGAATTTTTGTAGGAGCTACCAGGGCCACTATGAAACTGATTCTTGTGATTTCAAAGCGCTCACTTGATAATTTGCTCAGTAAAAATATTTGATTTTTCTTAATTTTTATCTTTGTTTTAAAAGTAAATAAATTTTATGATCCAAGACAATATTTATGCGCGAAC
>CAIMUD010000174.1 GCA_903844585.1 uncultured Actinomycetes bacterium
AAAGGTTGTCATCGTCGAGGTTGATGAAGATGCGACTTTGTACGATCAGGGCCACATTGAAAACTCAATTCGTTTTCATTGGCGTGACGATCTACAAGATGGCTTGATTCGAGACCTTATATCAAAGGAAAAGTTTGAAGCTCTACTTTCTAAGTCGGGCATCTCAAATGACACAACAGTCATTCTTTACGGTGGAAATAACAACTGGTTTGCAACGTACGCTCTCTGGTACTTCAAGGTTTATGGCCACGCAGATGTTCGACTACTTGATGGCGGACGCAAGCGCTGGGAACTCGATGCTCGCCCATTTGTAACTGAAGTTCCAACACAAAAGATTGCAAAGTACGTAGCAAAGGAGCGCGATAATTCGATTCGCGCATACCGCGACGAAGTAATTGCAGCTATTGGCAAGGGAAATATCGTTGATGTTCGCTCACCTGCAGAGTTCTCAGGCGAGCTTGCTGCCCCTGCTCACCTTCCACAAGAGGGCGGACAAGTTAAGGGACATATCCCAACAGCGAAGAACATTCCGTGGTCAAAGGCGGCCAATGAAGATGGCACATTTAAATCAGAGGCTGAACTAAAAGAAATTTACGTCGGTGCTGGCGTTGATCTTTCTAAGGACACCATTGCGTATTGCAGAATCGGTGAGCGCTCAGCGTTTTCATGGTTTGTACTCCATGAACTACTTGGGATTAAGAATGTAAAGAATTACGACGGCTCATGGACTGAATACGGTTCGCTAGTTGGCGTTCCTGTAGCTGTAGGGGCATAAGTTGAAAACCTGCGGTGCAACTCCTGGCGGACCATCACTTGATGGCATCGACCTTACGAAGCAAACTGTGATTCAAGGCGTAATACTCAGAGACGGAGATGCGCAGAGTACAGATGGTGTTCCAAATGGAACTCCTGTTGCTAATGGTCATGTGCGATTACTTGATGCCTCTGGCGAATTCACTGCAGAAGTACCAACAAGTGCCGAGGGACAGTTTCGTTTCTTTGCAGCACCTGGCACTTGGACAATCGTGGTTCAGGCTCCAGGTGCTCGCACAGAGCGCACAATCCAGGCCAAGCAAGGCGTGCCGGACGATATTTATATCTCCATTTAATTATTTACTTCATCAAAGATAAGGTTGACCCATGGCTGATCAACACGAACTCCGCGAAAAAGGTTTGCGCTTAACACCACAGCGCGAGCTAGTACTTTCTGCAGTGCGCGAGCTTGGCCATGCAACACCTGAAGAAGTTGCGGAGAAAGTTCGCCAAACACATCCAGGAATTAACCTTTCAACTGTCTATCGCAACCTTGAAACACTTGAAAATGTTGGACTTGTTCAGCACACACATTTAGGTCATGGCGGAGCTACTTATCACGCAGCCGAAGAGCTCACACACCTTCACCTTGTTTGCGGAGATTGCGGATCTGTTGGCGATGCGCCAATCGATGTGGCAGCAACATTTGTGCAATCCCTTTCAGATGATTACGGCTTTAAGACCGATGTATCGCACTTTGCGATTTATGGCCTCTGCGCTGCCTGCGTTAAATAAATCTTCACGCAAATTTATCTATCTAAAAGCTGTGGATTGCCAAGAAACCCTTACCCTAGTTTCATGAAAAAGCTCTCAATGGTTTCAGCCTTATTCCTAACTGCATCATTGCTAATTCCATTAAATGGAGCCGACGCCGCTACTCCACCAAATGTTGGAAGCGCGTGTACAAAAGTTGGCACTTTCTTCGATACTCCTAATAAGAGATTTGTCTGTAATCAAGAGGGCGTGAAAAAAGTTTGGCGCGTTTGGAATCCATCTTCTGTAAACAAACCAACCGTTATAAAGAAGTACAAAGCGCCGATGCCAATTAAGCTTCCAGTTTCACCTGTTGGAGCAATTACATTTTCAAATATTCTTGACCATATTGCAGATATACCAACAACTTCATACAATAATATTCAAGAAGTTTTGAAGAGAAATAAACCTAAAAAAGTTCCAACTTCAATGTTCGTGGGACCTACAACAAAATTTGATATCGACGGTGGAGCAACTCGTATACAAACCATACTTGATCGAGATGCTCAACTTTGGAATGGATTTGTACAACCAAATTTCTACGCGATGTATGTCTATAACGCTGAAGATGAGCCACTGACTGAAAAGAAATTCGCGGAAGATTTCCGTGCAAAGGGTTACGATCATTCGTCACCAGAAACACTCGCCGGTCCTCTTCGAGCATTGGCTGGAGATTGCCAGCAACAAATTCATCCTGGTGCCTTCAAAGGAGCCATTACAAAGTGCACTGGTGCCAATTCTGGTGGTTATTTTAATTCAAAAGATTCCTTCCTCCATCTGGGGCAAAGCGGAACTTCGGATCTAAATATGCGCGATGGTGTAGTAATTGGCCATGAATATCTTCACTCGGTTGTAGGGGCGCAATGGATGAATAGCCCCAATTGCACAAACCCTGATAATTTTGCTAAGGGCTGTAGTCCAAGTGGAATGTCAAATCATGGATTTTCACCTTGCTGGATATATGAAGGATTACCCAATGCGGCTGGATCTGCAGTTGCAGAAGACTCATTAGAGAAGTATTTAAATTTCAGAAAAGGATTGCCATATGGCTGGGGTCCAACAACAATCACTGATTACACAGAAGCGTCTTTAAAAGATTACTTAGTTAACCAGTCAGCACCTTCTTGTTATCTAAATGGTGAGCTTTATAAATTGAGTTACTCAATCGGAGCTCTCGCAACTGAAGCGCTAATTTCGATTGCTGGCCCACAAGCGGTAATGGCAATTTATGCACTTGGTGCAGAAGGTCAGAATTTCCAGACGGCTTTTAAAAATGTTTATGGAATAAGTTGGAGTGATGCGGCAGTAATCCTTTCAAAGGTTTTAGCTGCTGAGTATGCAACTTATGGTCCGCCGCCAAAGTGACGGGTTTCCCAAACTAGGCCTTGAGGGACTCGAACCCCAGAGAGGGAATAAGAGTTCTACACTAAGCCACATGACCGCAGTTCTAGTTGAAGATGGCCCAGATAAGGGCGCTATTTGGCATTTTGGCGAGGTAGCAAAAGAACAGCGCGCACTCTTTGAAGGCAACGCATGGGCAGATCTTTCACATTTAAAGATTATTGCAGTCAGTGGAACTGATCGCCTTAAGTGGTTACATGATTTAACA
>CAIMUD010000175.1 GCA_903844585.1 uncultured Actinomycetes bacterium
GCTACCCAGCCTTGGGCGGTCTATAACTTCGCACGCATCGCTGCGATCGAAATGTAAGTCCTTGCGACCCGGACGGGACTTGAACCCGCGACCTCCGCCGTGACAGGGCGGCGCGCTAACCAACTGCGCTACCGGGCCTTGATGAATATTCAGAAATATTCAAAATCACATAAGTGGCTCTTATGTCACCTTCAAAGCCGTAATACTTTTCTTGCGTGCCCCCAACGGGATTCGAACCCGTGTTACCGCCGTGAAAGGGCGATGTCCTAGGCCCCTAGACGATGGGGACGTTTGAGGCTCGCAAATCGTACCTTCTATTCGCGCCTGTTCCAAAATCGGTTAATTCTCTAGCGTGATTGGTACAGATCACTGTGATCTTGCAGCATCTTTTCGAGAGAGAAAAGCTCGTGCGCTCGAGTCTTACCACTTGTTCCCATTAATTCACGTAATTTTTCATCACGAAGTAATTTTTCAAGTGCATCTGCCATAGATGTCACACTTAATTGTGTTAAATAACCGTTGCTCTGGTCGACAACAGCGTCAGAAATAGATCCTACGTCGGTACTAACAATTGGAAGTCCTGCGAAGGCAGCTTGAATCAAAGTCAGAGGGATTCCTTCGTTGTCGCTTGTCAGAATCGCAATGTCACTTGCAGCCAATATTTCATCAATGTTTTTTCTCCAACCTAAGAAAGTCATTGGTAGCGATTGGTTTTCTGAACGCGATTTTGAACTCTCAAAAAGTTCGCCTTCGCCAGCAACCAGGAAATGAATATTTGCGCCTCGTGCTTTCATTTCTGCGGCGACATCCATCAGCCTATCTGGGCGTTTAATTTGAGTAAGGCGTCCTACAAAGGCGCAATAAATCTTTAAGGGCTCCAGGTTGAGTTGTGCTCTGGCAATTGATTTATCTATGACCTTTGGCGCGTGAAGCCCAGGGAAAAATACTTTGTACTGGCTTTGTTTTCCTATTCCTGCTGCCAACAAGTCATCTCGGACTTTATTTCCAACCGCAATCAGAGTAGTTGTAGCTTTTGCAAACCACTTTTCAATTGCAATAACAATCTGAGTTTTTGCTGGTGAAAAATACCCGTGGAGTAGATGACCGTGGAAGGTATGAACTCGAACCGCGCCCTTTCCCGCAAGAATTGATGCAAGCCTTCCAAGGACACCTGCCTTTGCGGTGTGCGTGTGAATTACATCTGGCTTAAATTCTTTAATCAGATTAATCAGTTGGATTAATGATTTTAAGTCGGCTGGTAGAGAGACTGATCGGCCTAAACCTGCAATACGCGTGGCTTTGATATCGGTGGCAACTTCATCCAAGTAATCAGCTTCGGTTTCATCGCAATAACCAGTCACCAGTACTTGCTCGAATTTTGATTTATCAAGGCCTCGCATCAACTCGGCGACAATTACGGCAGGGCCGCCCACGTTCATGCGAGCGATAATCTGCATTACCTTGATTGGTTGCGCCGAAGCCATGTGGTTATCTTCTCGCAAATCCGCGCGATAATTGTGCACATGAGCACCGGCCAATTTGTTTCCAACTGCACCGCCGATGCTCTTGCGCAAGCCGCCTCAACTTTAAAAGCTGGTTCGCTGGTGGCTTTCCCAACAGAGACGGTTTACGGTCTTGGGGCTGATGCAAATAACGAGGAGGCCATTGCACGCATTTATAAAGTCAAAGGTCGCCCTGCAGATCATCCCCTCATTGTTCATATCGCTTCCATGCAAGGAATTTCAGATTGGGCCGAAGATATTCCTGAATACGCAATTGCACTTGCCCGCAAATTTTGGCCCGGCCCAATGACGCTTATAGTTAAACGATCAAATCTCGCTAAAGATTTCATAACTGGCGGACAAGAAACAGTAGGCCTTCGAGTACCGGATCATCTTGTTGCGCTCGCGTTATTGAATGAATTTTTAAAAGTTGGAGGTAAGGGAGTTGCGGCACCGAGTGCGAATAGATTTGGTCATCTTTCACCCACAACAGCTGGCGCAGTACAGGAAGAGTTATCCGAATTTCTATCTCCTGATGATTTAGTACTTGATGGTGGGCCATCATTAGTTGGAGTTGAATCAACAATTATTGATTGCACGCAAAGCTCACCCCGAATTTTGCGACCAGGTGCAATCACAATCGAAATGGTTGAAGCGACCACCGGTTTGAAAATTTCTAACTCTGGTGATGAGATTCGGGTAAGTGGCTCTCTTGAAAACCATTACGCACCTCGTGCGAAAGTGGTTTTAAATGAAGAAGCAAATGCAGGCGAAGGACTCATTGCACTTCTAGAAGTTCCTACACCTGAAGGAGTAATTCGTTTAGCCTCTCCAAAGAACGCTGATGAATTTGCCCGCACCATGTATGCAGCGCTGCGCGATGCCGATAGTCGAGGGCTTTTGAGAGTTGTGGCCTTAACACCAATTGGAGATGGAATTGAAATAGCCATCCGTGATCGATTAGAGCGCGCGTCCAAGGGGAGATAAATCTCCGATAAGATTGCGTCGCGTTACGCAACAAGTGGGGCCTATAGCTCAGTCGGTAGAGCAACGGACTTTTAATCCGTGGGTCGACGGTTCGAGCCCGTCTGGGCCCACTTTTATCTATCGAAGTTTTTCTTTAATTCATCAAGATTTGGCTTTGGAATTTTTGGAATATCTCCACGCATAATTCTTCTAAACATATATATGGCAACGATTCCAAAAAAAGGCCATTCGAATGCGTAGACCCAAGCTCGCCAATGCCCTTCTTGGGCTCGTCCAAATTCAAACCAACCAGCCAACAAGCAGAGCGGAATTACTGTTACGAGTGTTCCGATTAGAAAGTACTTTTGCTTATCAGTCAGTGGTTGCTCAACTAATTCAATACTTGGGTCGCTTTCATCGCGCACCCATTTAGGAGCTTGAAATTCTTCGTCAGACATTTCGTGCCTTTTTCTCTGCCGCAATTTCTGCATCAACTAGCTTAGATTTGAGTTCCTCAGATTTAATCCAGTGATAGACGGCAAATGAAATCCAGATTGTGTCAATGATCATTGCTCCAGACCACATGAGCGATCCACCTCGACGCTGATCGTTAATCGAATACATCTCGTTATAGAGCGAGCCATGGCTGACATAGATACTAAAACCAGTCAGAGTTTCTGGAACCATCATAAGAAAGAGTGAGATGACAGAGAATGCGGGCGTCATACGCCTATTTTCAAGTTTGCGGTCGAGCAAGTTGAAATAAAAGAAATAAGGAATAAAAATATAGAGTGGGACTTCTATGTAAGTGTGCGCCCATGGATGATCCATGATGAAGTTATGTGGGGTAGGAAGATGCACGCCAATCATCAGAACCGCGTAAGTGACCCAGCTAATTACAGGATGGGTTGCGTATTTAAAGAAGTTATTCTGTGGATGAAAAGTTATTGGAGAGCCAAGGACTAATAGCGGACCAGTGATCATCATCAAAGTTATGTGCTGCACCATGTGAAGTGAGAAATAGTCCATTGCTCTTGCACCAATTGGCGTGATAACGACAGCCAAGATTGTTCCGAGCCCAGATACGAAATAAATCCTCTGACTCTTGGTAGTCCCGCCTTGCCGAAAGTACTGAAAGGCTATGAAACCAACCAGAATCAAGGCTTCAGGGGCGATTTGCCATGAATTCCAGAGGCTGGTTTGCAGGTCGTGAGTACGCATGATTTTTGAAGGCTAGCCCTCACACGTTTAAAAGAACAGAAATTCTTTCTTCAAATCGTTGGCATTTCCCATTCGGAGGATTAACCTTCTTTGAACGACCTCACAATTGGGGCGCTTAAAACACCCGATCTGGAGGGTTTATGAATAAGCGGATATTTGCCGCACTGGGGACCGTAATTTTAGGCGCAGGTTTAATTGCCGGAATTGGTTCTTATGTAGCCGCAGCGAAAAATGATCCAGGGCAAATTGAGGCCACTGCGGCAGGTACTTACACAGCACCTGATGGCAAGTCTTATCCGAATTACACACTCAATTTAAATACATACCCAAATGCACTCTTTGGTGGACACCACGGCCACCCTGGTGCGCATCCAGATTGGGTTTCATACGGTGCTGCAGGAACTAACGGTGAAGTACAACCCGATGCCGCTGGTGGGACTAATTTTATACTTCCAGCACATTCCGCGATCACAATTTCAATTTGGCAGTACGACTCAGGTGAAAAATTAAATAACGATTACTTCGCCCACGTGCGAGGAACCGTTGATGGGACAGCAACATTTGTAAAGCGCTACGACGTTGCAGGAAAAACAAATGTAACTCCCGAAGAACAAGTTACTAATATTCCGGCTGACATGGTTGGCCATACATTCACAGTCCACGGAATGTCTGACGGCAAGGATCAACTCTTCTTAAGCATCCCTTTAATGATGGCTGATGATGCTGAAGTAACAGCGGCTGAAGAAGCGGGTGGTTATACAAACTTCCCAACTAAGACAACTTTTACTTTCATCACTGGTGCCGCAGGTGAATATGTATGGAACTGCGAATTCCCTTGTGGTGATGGAACTATTGCTCGCTTTGGAAATGCAATGTCAACAATGGGCTTTATGTCTGGCCACTTGATTGTGAAGGGATAGCGCGATGACCAATCTTCAGACTCCTTCAATAAACTCTTGGTGGAAGAAGCAAGATGTTAAGAGACTTCTAGTTCTCACCGCAATTTTTTCTATCTTAATTGGTTACGTTGGTTCAACAGTTCAGACTTGGGCCATGGGAGCACCTGCCTCTGATTCTATGAAGAATGTCATCAACCTAATCACTATCTTTACTTGGGTATCGTCTCCCGTTGCTGGATTCGTTGCGGCAATTGCAGTAAGTGCGCTACTTGGTAAGCATCACTACGGTGACAATCCACCGCCAGAGGCTGATCATGCGATTTCTAATTCCCCCCGTGCAAACGCAGCTTGGATTGTGGTTTCAGCGCTCCTCTGTCTTTTCGCACTTGTAGCTGGATTAGTTGCGCTTCAAGAAGAAGATTCGCAAATTTTAAATAGTAATGCGATGAGAATTTCTGTCACAGGCCAGCAATGGGTTTGGAACTTTGACTATCCAAATTCAAAGGGAGTTCGCAGTAGCGTATTGCATCTTCCTGTAGACCAACCTGTTGTTTTTAACGTTACAAGCAAAGATGTAAAGCACTCATTCTGGATTGTGCAGATGGGAATAAAAGTTGATGCAAATCCAGGAGTGATTACACAGACAGCAGTGACACCTAACACAATTGGAACTTTCGATATTAGGTGCGCAGAACTCTGCGGACTTCTGCATGCATATATGCAGAACAAAGTAATTGTTGAGAGTCGTGCTGACTATGAGGCATGGCTTGCAAGTCAACCCGATACAAGTCAAACGACGTGGGTAGATAAAAATCCAAAGCCAGAAGATCAGGGAGGCAAGACAGCATGAGTACAACGCTGACAAAAACTCATAAGAAAGCGCTCATCGAACGCCTTAATGTCTTCACTGCATTTGGTCTTGGGATTCTTTGCGCCGTGGTTGCATGGAAACTTTCACTCGCACTTCTCCCACAAGATTCTGAAGCAGCTCCACTCTTCACTCGCGAAGATAAAATCACTCTCATTGCGATGATTGCTTGGTTCGTTGGATTCATGACAGGTATCGGAGCACTCATTGCTCCATTCCGTTGGGCTCTTGGAAAAGATCTTTCACATGATGAAAATATGTATTACGCAGGTAAAGATCTTGGCGTAAAGAGATATTTTAAATTTACAACAGATCACAAAGTTGTAGGAATCCAATACCTGGTAATAACAATGGTTATTTTCGGTATTGGTGGAATCCTCGCAATGTTGATCCGAACCAACCTAGGCAATCCTGAGGGTGGATGGATTCATCCCCAGGCCTATAACTCAATTGTTGGTACGCATGGAATCATCATGATTGTCGGAACAATCATCATGGTGACTGGTCCATTTGGTAACTACATCATGCCAATCATGATCGGTGCCCGCGATATGGCTTATCCGCGATTGAACGCGCTTAGCTTCTGGCTCATTGTTGCTGCAGCAATCCCCCTTATCTGGGGTCAATTCATTGGTGGCATCTCAACTGGTTGGTCTGCATACAACCCACTAGCTGGGCAAGCACCACTTGGAATGAACGGTTACATCATGTTCATTTGTATTTTTGCTATCTCAACAATGGTTGCTGGCGCAAATATCACGACAACAGTTGTAAAGATGCGCGCACGTGGAATGACTTGGAATCGCACGCCCATCTTTATCTACGGAACTGTTGCATCAGTTGCGCTGGCACTTCCTGCATTCCCTGTCTTCTTCTTATCTCAGGTGATGTCAGGAATGGATCGTGCGCTTGGTACAAGTTTCTATGACACTGCTCGCGGTGGTAGCGGATGGCTTTATGAAAACCTTTTCTGGCTGATGGGCCATCCAGAGGTTTATGTAATTCTTATTCCTGCAGTTGCAGCGCTAATGGAAATGGCGCCAGTCTTTACCCGCCGCCCACTGTTTAGTTTTAACGTTGCAGTTATGGGTATCGCTGGAATTTCAGGGTTATCTATTCTTGTATGGGCTCACCACATGTACATGTCGGGATGGGCCCCACTTCTAAACGCACCATTCATGTTAACGACCGAATTAATCTCAATCCCAACAGGAATGTTGTTCTTAGTTTTGGTCGGAACTCTCTGGCGCGGTCGTCTTTGGATGACGGTGCCGCTTATGTCAATCATGGCCCTGCTCTGGAACTTCATGATTGGTGGAATCACAGGAATTTACCTCTCAGATGTTCCAGCTGATGCTTTCTTGCACGGATCCATGTTTGTGACTGCACACTTTCACTACACACTTATGGGAGCAGGACTCACAGGAGCAATTGCATCCCTTGTCTATTGGTTCCCTAAGATGACTGGAAGGATGCTCGATAAGAAACTTTCATGGATTTCATTTTGGTTAGTTCAGATTGGGTTCAACGTTGCATTCATCGGGATGTTTATTGTTGGACTTCAGGGTCAACCACGTCGTGTTGAGGCATATGCCGCAATATTTAATCGAGGGAACTTGATTACAACAATTGGCGCATACACAATCATGATCGGTATGTTGATTCTTCTTCAGAACGTAATCTCTTCATGGAGAAGCGGTCAGAAGGCTCCAATGAACCCATGGCAAGCAAAAACTCTTGAGTGGACTGTTCCAAATCCAGTTCCACTGGAAAACTTTGCCGAGCTACCAGTCGTAACTTCGGATGCATACGGATACGGAAGGAAGAACTAATGAGCCTCGATACTCACGCACACTCCAACCCACACCACGAACATCCTGATGTTGTTGGAAGTCGCAACCGTATGGGTGTCATTCTGCTCATAGTTGCGGATGCATCTTTTGCGCTAAGCATGATGTTTGTTTTCTTCTACCTTAAATCCCAAAACGTTAACGATATGTGGCTTCCAAAAGCAACTGAAGATAAGGCTGCAATCGAACCGATATCTTCAATGGGATCGTGGAATATCACTGCGATTTGTTTGATTGGTTTGATAGCCCACTATTACGGTCTCAGAGGTGTTCGTAAAGGAAACCAAACTCAACTTAAACTCGGTGGCCTCATTGCCTTTGTTGCCTCACTTGTTGCCCTTATCTATCAAGTAAATATCATGGCAACAGTCCCCTTCACTTTCCATGAAGGTGCATACGTTGCCTGCTTCTATCTGATCGCAATTATGAATATTGTTCATATTCTTTTGACGATACTAATTTCATTTGGTAATTGGTTCCGCTCAACTAAGGGAATTTACCTTCATGATCACTGGCACGTAGATATCGTAAATGTCTGGTGGACTTGGATGGTTGTGTCATCATTACTTGGTGCCTTTGCCCTCAGCTTCGCAAAATAAAAGTTCTAACTGGACTGCCCTATACATCGCCCTAGGCGTTGTGTGGGGCTGTTCTTTTATCTTTATTAAGCTCGGCCTTGAATTTCTTACTCCATTCGGAGTTGCTTTCGGAAGATGCGCCCTGGGCGCGCTTACCTTGCTCCTTTATGCCAAGTTTCGAAGAATCGAATTTATAAAAAATAGAAAAATACTTTTCCATTTATGGATCGTTTCACTTTTGTTAAATGTAATTCCTGGTGTCTTATTTGCACTCGCCGAAACAGAGGTCACATCGATACTTGCAGGAATAATTAATGCGGTGACACCGCTTATGACCCTACTGGTCATACTTCTTGTATTTCGAGATCAAAAACCGAAATTTCAACAAGTGCTTGGTATTGCCCTTGGCTTTCTTGGAGTATTGACAGTCCTGGGGGCCTGGCAAGGCCTTGGCGAAAATCCATTATGGGCGGTTTTAGTTTTGCTCGCAGCGGTAACTTGCTATGGAATTTCATTTCCATACTCACGCCAATTTATTTTGCCCCACAAATTGCAGCCCGAATCAATGGCGGCAGCGCAGGTAACTCTTGCAGCAATAACTTTGCTCCCTTTCTATCTCTACGATGGCATTGCCAAGGATGAGTACAAAGCCGGCCCACTGCTTGCGATGCTAGGGCTTGGCGTTTTTGGAAGCGGCTTTGCCTACATCTGGAACTTTAAAATCATGGAGGCTGCTGGAAGTGCAATTGCGAGTTCGGTGACTTATGTGACTCCAGTAGTTGCCGTTGCTGTGGGGGTACTTTTCTTAAAAGAATCAATAACTTGGTACGAACCTGTTGGCGCACTCATTGTTTTACTTGGTGCCGCAATCGGTCAAGAAAGAATTAAATTTAATCGATCTTAAATGGTTGGCGAATTGGTCCGAGCTCGATACCTGCAGCGGCATGATCTGTATTTTCTCCGCGGGCTAATTGGGCAGCATGTGCCATGTCATGCCAGCGCTCTTCAATTTTTCCATATTTCCAGAGCGCAAGAGCAACGCTCCAAACAATCACAAATGCCCCAACGATGAAGTATCCAGCGCTATTTAAATCAAAGTCCGCTGCGTAGCTCCAAAATCCTCCAGTCAGGCTTAGCTGGTTGGCAATCACTTGGCAGATCTCCAGGCCGCCAACAAAGAGTGCAACAGCAACTGATAGTCCGGTAATGATGATGTTGTAATAAACCTTACGGACTGGCTTTGAGAATGCCCAACCGTAGGCGAAGTTCATAAATGAACCATCAATTGTGTCCAGAAGACTCATTCCTCCAGCGAAGAAGAATGGAAGGGACAAAATTGCCCACCAAGGTAGACCCGCAATCACAGAAGTTCCAGCGAGTACCAATAGACCAACTTCAGTTGCAGTATCAAATCCAAGTCCAAAGAGAATTCCTAGTGGATACATTTTCCACGAAGCATCAATGCGTCTTGCAATAGGACCAAAAAATCGCATTAAGAATCCGCGAGAATTTAGATGCTTTTCAAGTTCCTCTTCGCTATAGAGCCCTTTGCGCATTTTTATAAATACACCAACGATGGAAATCAATACTATTAAATTCAACAGCGCGATGAGCATTAAGAAAGTTCCAGAAACTGTTGTTCCAATTAGCCCGGTGTAATGATGCAGTGAAGAATTTTCATCTTTAAGCTGACTACCCAGCGCTTTAATTCCAAAGTTCAATAGAATCGCGAGCGCTGCAACGACAGAGGAATGTCCGAGTGAAAAGAAGAATCCAACTGCAAGCGGGCGCTTACCTTCTGCCATCAGCTTTCGAGTTGTGTTATCAATGGCGCTAATGTGATCGGCATCGAATGCATGGCGCATCCCAAGTGTGTATGCAAGGGCTGCAGTACCCCAACCAAAGAGGGAGCCATCTGAGAGTTCATATTTACCGGTGGTCGCTCGCCACATTAATATCGCGCCGGCAACGTGCAGGAAGGCGATAAAGCCGAACATGAGAGCCATGCGGCGCCATTCATCCCTTGTGAGGCGTTCTTTCAAGGGGATACGGGGAATCGAGTGGAGAACCTCGTTCATGCGCTCACCTCTTGGCTCGTTATTTCCTAGTTGCAAACCATTTGCAAGTAGAAGGATAGATGTAGATTTCGGGCCTGTCCAAGCGAAATATCACGCAGGCTAGCTCTCAAAAGAGTATGGTCCTGATAAATCAACGGATGCAACAGGCGCGATGCGGAGGTTTGAATGAGCGAAGACGAAGGCCAAGACGAGCTCGTAACAGAAGAGATGCTTTGGGATCGAATTCCTGAAGTCAATGGCGAAGAACGCGCCAATACATATTACGAACTTAGCGCCCGAATTTTTGCTCGCGGACAGTATGACGAAGCGCTCGCGCTGGCCGAAACTGCTCGTGATATTTTTTCTGAACTTGGAGCTAGTGCGCCAAGTGAAGGCCTTGCGCAAGCGTATTCAGCAATTGGTTACAACTTAAATCAATTAAAGCGCATGGATGAAGCTGCGACTGCGATGAGCAAGGCGGTTGAAATTCTTCGGACAAATAAATCGCCAATTGCTCTCGAACTCGCCTGCACCCTCGGTGAGTGGTGGTATTCATCTAAGAGCTATCAAAAAGTTATTGAGACAATGGAAGAGTGCGCGCAAGAGCACCGAGTCGACGGTAATCAAATCGGTGCAGCAAATGATTTACATCTTATTGGTTGCGCCCACCGTGAGTTGAAGGATTACTCCGCAGCGATTGATGCATTTACAAAAGCACGCGAAATTTTTAAAGCCGAGCGAGAAGTAATACATGTTGCTCGCTGCGATCAGAAAATTGCATCTTGCTTAATCGAACTTGGAGATGGAGAAGCGGCACTCGCAGCTGCGCGCAAAGCCATTGATGTATTTGAAACTGGCCATGACCATCGCCGCGAAACTTTCGCGCTCTTTGAATATGGCAAGGCCGAAATCCTCCTAAAGAAGCTCGATGATGGTCTAGCAACCCTTGATAACGTGCTTACGATAATTACCGAAGATGAGCCAAAAGATTTCGACTTCATTCTTGATGTTGAATCGAAGATGGCAAAAGTAATGCGCGAACTCGGTCGCGTTGACGATGCCGACGAAATCGAACGCAGACTAGCTTCAGTGCGCGAAACCCTTGGGCCGGGATCTGAACCCCAAGACGTCAAGGATCAGTGGCTCCCCTTTTAATCAGAGGGTTAAATTTGCTTTGGTAGGTGCCGCAGCGCCCAGTGATACATAGCTATTGCCCCTGCTGCTGATGCGTTCATTGACCTTGTAGATCCATATTGCTCGATTGCGTATAAGACTTCACAAACTTGGATACCTTCATCAGACATACCTGCACCTTCTTGGCCAAAAAGCAGAACGCAAGATTCGGGCAGAGCCGCACCCTCTAGGTGCTTTGAGGAAGGTACGTTGTCGATTCCAATAATCGGAA
>CAIMUD010000176.1 GCA_903844585.1 uncultured Actinomycetes bacterium
ACACTTCCAGTGTCGGACATTTTGCAAACTCGATGCACCTCTGGAGCGTTGAACTCTTCTTCGTATTTATGGTGGTGCACCTATGGGGCAAGTTCTGGATGGCGGCATGGCGCGGACGACGCATTGCAACATGGGTATCTGGTGTTGTCGCTTTTATGGCCTCGATCATCACTGCATTTACCGGTTACCTCATTCAAACAAACTTTGATTCACAGTGGATTTCAACTGAAGCAAAAGATGGATTTAACTCGATTGGTGTGGGCGCATTCTTTAACGCACTCAATACTGGTCAAGCGATTTTGCTACACGTAGCTCTACTTCCACTACTTCTTGGTGGAATCGTTGTGTGGCACATTATTTTGATTCGCCGTAAAGGTGTAGTGCCTCCAATTGATAACGATGCAACTTTGGAAGGAAGTAAATAACATGACCATGAAAGTTGATCCTTCCGTTAAGTGGTCAGGACCTACGCGTCCCTACGACCTCATTAAAGAGTTAGCTGTTGCAATTCTTGTTATTGGTCTGCTTGCTGGCAGCCTCTCATTTCTCTTCAGCTCGCCCGACGAACCAGCTGTTACTTTAAAAAGTTGGGCACAGACCAACCCCGTTGACTTCGCACAAACTGCAACGGGCGAACTTGCCGGCACCACGACATCAACGAGTTATGGGCCTCCCTATAACAATGCAGCTAAAGGAATGCACTTTGGCATTTTAAAATTGCAGGATTGGTCAGGGGTTCGTATTCCCATAGATCCAGCTAAATCATTTGTTCTTGACCCGCTTGCAAGTTATAACGATGTCGCTGGACAAGATGCGGTCGTTGCATGGAATGCGGCAACTGCCGACCAACAGACTGCGTGGGCAACTGGCTATGCGGATGCACTGGGTAAAGCAACAGATGCAACTGCTGTAGCAGATCCAAGTAATTTATATGGACCTGTTCCAACCCTTATTACCTCGCTGCTTAACATGGCAAAGGGCGGTGCACTCGATGGTGCGCTCTTAACGAGTGATTCAACGCTTCCAACAAACTTCACCAAGCCACTCTTATTCCTGGCAGATAGCGAAGGATATTTCGCAGCTAAAGCCGAAGAACAACATCTTGGTGGCGAACAATGGGGCGTCATGAATGAAACTGGTTCATGGCCAGGGCAATCATGGTTATGGCTCTTCTCATTCTGGTATCAAGTAGATCCATTCAAATCATCCGATAACGCAGACACCATCGTGATGTTGATGATGGGTTTGCTTACTCTCTTATTGGCTCTCGTACCGGTCCTACCGGTGATTCGAAAGATCCCTTACAAGATTCCAATTCACCGGCTCATTTGGAAAGATTGGTACAGCAAGAAGCTTTGAGGCTTCGATGGAGTTCACGAGTTCTTGCAGACTAAATACATAGGTGTCGAGATTTAGTTTTTCAGTTCGATTCTGCATATGCCATCAGACGTGCGAGCTGATTTGTCACGATATTAATCTGCCAGTCTTCATCACCACTTAAAGCGTTCCAAGAATTTCGAAATCGCCCAGAACCATCTAGATTTTCAGTTTCAATTTGGTAACCGGGATTATGAGCTTGACCATTTTTTGTCAGTAGATATCGCTTTAGACCAAATTCAAATTGAGAAAAACCGTCCATAACCAAGGAACGAGAAGCTTTTTTAAGCAGATCTCTTTCGGAATTGGCAATTTCCTTCGCTCGCATGGCGCGAGTCGCCTCATCACCTGAAGCTTCTAAATTGGTCATAGCGAAAGTGTTCCATCCATTCCTGGCTCTGTGAAGACCAATTTCAGGTCCCACAGTTAATTTCAATAGTCTTCAATGAACGAGTTCGGCCCGCATAATTCCATTGCCCATTTATCAGGGCCTTGGCGTACGCGATTCCATAAAACTTGGTCCGCTTAAAGTTCTTACAGTCCACAATGGAATCATAATTTTTTACAATTTTACCGAATGATGTCGATTGGTTTGGGTCTGTGGAAATACTTCTCAAGAGAGGATGGCCAAATTTCTCAACTTTGTAGATGTCAACTGTCAGGGTCACCTGCCCTTGTACAACATTGCAGATTGAGCGAGCCTTTACAATCACCGCTCGGCGACTGCCAAATCTCAATTCGT
>CAIMUD010000177.1 GCA_903844585.1 uncultured Actinomycetes bacterium
ATGGGTAAATCTAACCCTATGAAAAGGGGTGCTTTTTACCATTTAGCGTGCGTGAATCCCGGGTCCATTTGGTTATTTCTGCCTGTAATACTTGGGTGTGGGCATTTCTTACTTGGTGATTATTCCGACCTATAACGAGGCCGAGAGCTTGCCTATCCTGCTTCGAGAATTGTCCTTACTTCGTAAGGATTTCAATTATTTAGTTGTCGATGACGGCTCACCAGATGGAACAGCTGATATTTGCGAGAAGTTGAAATCTGATATTCCCAATCTTGAAGTTTTGAATCGCCCTAAAAAATCTGGGCTCGGCTCTGCATATCGAGATGGTTATCGATATGCGCTAGAAAAAAACTTTGATGCGGTGATTCAAATCGATGCAGATGGATCTCATCAGGTTTCTGATCTGCCGAACCTTTTGTCTAAGTTCGAATCTAATCCAAGCGTCGATTTAGTTATCGGTAGTCGTTGGGTAAAAGGTGGTTCGGTACTTAATTGGTCAAAGCACAGAGAAGCGTTGTCGCGTTTAGCAAACATCTATAGCAATTTTCTTCTGGGTTTAGGCGTCAAAGACTCCACTGCAGGATTTCGAATCTATAAAACCAGTGCAATTAGAAAGTTGGATCTGAATGGAATCAAAAGCGAGGGATACTGCTTCCAAATTGAAATGACTCGCGAAATCAAAAAAGTTGGCGGGTTAATTAGTGAAGTCCCAATCACTTTCGTTGAGCGTCAATTTGGTAAAAGCAAAATGTCTGGAAAAATTGTTATAGAAGCAATGCTCCGTGTTACTTACTGGGGTTTGTTAAGAATTATTAGGAGATAATTACAAAGCGGTGCTGAGGTCACATTTCTGGTCTGTGGCAGGGATTTTGCCGGTGATGAAATAAGCATCGACTGATTTATCAACACAGACTGATCCGCGACCGTGGCCAGTGTGGCCATCGCCATCCAAGGTAATCAATCGTGAATTAGTAATCAGCTTGTTCAGCGCAACCGCCCATGAATATGGCGTAGCAGGATCACGGAGAGTGCCAATAACAATGATTGGCTTTGTCTTTATTTGCTTGATCTTTATGGGTTGCTCAACCCCCTTCAAGTACTTGCACGAAATCCCAGAGTACGCCAAATACGGACCAAAGACTGGAGCTTGTGCTTTAAATAGTTCGGCGTCTTGTGCAATTTGCTCGTTAGTTCTTACATCGTTCCAATCCAAACAATCAATCACAAATCCCGAATCACCTTCATTGCTCGGATACGTTCCGTTGAGTTGTCGGCCTGTGTATGCATCTGCCAGAGTAAGGAACATAAATCCATTGCCGCTCAATGCTTGCTTGAGGGCAATACGCAGCATCGGCCACCCGGACTCGTTGTCATAGAGCGCTGACGCTGTGCCGAGTAAGACAAGTGATTCAGTTGCAATGCGCTTTGAACGAGTAGTCAGCGGTTTCTTTGCAACCGAATCAAACAAATCCGTGAAGTATTGCTTGGTCGCATCCTTAGGAAGTGG
>CAIMUD010000178.1 GCA_903844585.1 uncultured Actinomycetes bacterium
GAGATGACCAGCGATGTGGCGCCGGTGGCGCACCGCATCGTTCTCATCGATGTGACGGATGCGCTGGAGCAAAGCCACAAGGAGATCGTGCGGGCGATCGTGTCGCGAGAGGCACGTACCATCCGTCCGCAACAAAAAATGTTCATGAGGCTTACGAAAAGTGGGTGTCAAGCGTCCTTGGAGCTTGGGAGAAGATTCTAAGAGAACCAGATGAACAAGTTTATGAAAAGGAAAAGGAACAATTCTTTAAACCTGCAGAAGATGAATTGCGTCTCTCTGCTGAATTACCTGGGGATTGGAATCTTGACAAAGCTTTATCAGAAATTCGTTGGTGGATATCTAAAATTGATATAAGAGTGGTGAATAGTGACCATAATAATTTTAAGCCAAATGAGTGGATGAGCAAGGCAGGTTGGATTTTAATTGGTGGCAATAGATTAGAACGCGGATTCACGATTGAGAATTTGGCAGTCACGTACATGCCGAGAAGCACAGGCGCCGGGAATGTTGATGTCATACAACAAAGAGGGCGCTTTTTTGGATACAAGCGGCAATATGCAGATCTCTTGCGTGGCTGGTTTTTCTTGGACCAAATTCAAGCTTATGTTCGTTACGTTGAGCACGAGCAATCTATACGTGAACAACTTAAATTAGTCGACGATAACAACGAGAAACTTTCCACGTGGCGTCGTCGCTTCCTACTCGATCCAAGCTATCGCCCGGTTCGAGCGCAAGTTATTTCTTTGGGTATATCGCAAAAGCGACTCTCAATTTTTAAACAGCACATGCTTTTCGACCCAACGCTCGGCCAACAGCGTGAATCATTTTTGAAGAGAATTTACTCGACTGTCGAACAAATTTCGGCGATGCCTAATGATGGACGAAAGGGAATTCGAAATTTTTATGCCATGATTTCCATAGAAGATGCTCTGGCTCTCTTAGCCGATTGGCCCATGGCATCCGAAAATCGTGCGGAATTGGATGACATAATTTGGGCTCTTCAAACTTTAATTGAGGATGGAGAAATCAAAGAGGCTGCAATTATTCTTATGGATTGGGATGAAACTAAAGGCACTCAGCATTTGCGTGAGCGGTCGATGTTGCATAATCGTGCAGTGAGCGACAGATCACGCACGAAGCAAACCATCGCAAATATCTTCCAAGGTGAATCGCCAGGTGTGGCGCAAACATATCCCGGGGATGCTGCAATGTTTGTAGAAAACACAATAAGTATCCAGGTGCATAATGTTAAACCTGTCTATGAGAGAACTGAAAGTCCAGAGGTTGTTGCCCTAGGTTTAATACTTCCTCCGAACGCAAAAGGTTTTATTGTCGAATCCGCAAATCCATTTACACGCAATAACGCTTAGGAAATTTTCGCAACTTTTGATGCTGTTTTAGTCACTTTAGCAACATGTGGGTGCTGGCTAGAATTCTTTACAGATCTAAGTAACTTAGGATTGGATACCTTGAGAATTTCAGCATCGCGCTGTATTGCCGCCCGAACAACTTGATACACGGCGCCCACTGCAACTCCATTTCCAAGTTGTTTATAACTTAAAACATCACTTTGACTGCCGAATGAGAAAGTTTCTGGCATCCCCTGCAAGCGTGCAGCTTCCTGGGGTGAGATACGCCTTTTGAGCGGTCCAATGATCGTTGTTTGTGTGATTGCTACGAGTGCTGGCACGTAAGTCGGTCTCTTCACACGAATTCCTGAAGGCCTAAAGTGGATTAAGCCATCCCAAAGCGAAGTCATGTCCTGCGCCTGCCATTCAAGTTTTCTTTTGGAAGGAATCGAGGTTCGAACGATAGGGAATTTTTTGAACCATTCATCGATTATTTTCTTATGCTCCAAATAGAATTGACGGTTTTTTGATTCAAACTCTTTTTTCCATTCTGGAGCATCTTTTACTTTCTCATAAATTGGTTTAATTCCCCAGAGATCGGACCAAAGTGGAAATCCTGGTAACCGTAACCCATCTCTTTTGATAAGCATTTCTTTTACTAACCA
>CAIMUD010000179.1 GCA_903844585.1 uncultured Actinomycetes bacterium
CAACTTTCCGTCAGTTACAACAAATTAAGCCTTATTACACATTCCCTGAATCACTTGATATTGATCGTTACACGGTAAATGGCGTACAGCGCGATGCAATTGTTGCCGTTCGTGAGCTAAATATTGATGGAAACCCAAGTCGCAACTGGATTAATGATCACTTGGTTTATACACACGGTTTCGGTTTTGTTTCAGCATTTGGCAATGCAGTTGATGCTGATGGAAAGCCAAGCTTCCTAGTAGGAGATTTGCCACCGACCGACGGTCTTGGAAAATTCCAACCACGCGTCTACTTTGGTGAGAATGTTCCCGATTACTCAATTATTGGTGGAGCTAAAACAAATACACCTGTGGAATTTGATTACCCAGACGACGCATCAGCAAATGGACAGAAGAACTACACCTACACAGGTATGGGTGGGGTTCCAATGGGAAGTGTTTTAAACAAACTTCTCTTTGCAATCCATTATCAAGAGCAGCGAATTGTTCTTTCAAGTCTTATCAATTCAGGTTCTAAGATTCTTTATAACCGCAACCCACGCGAACGTGTGGCAAAAGTTGCACCATGGCTAACTCTGGATGGAGATCCATACCCTTCAATAGTTGATGGAAAGATAACTTGGATTATTGATGGATACACAACGAGTGCGGGCTATCCATATTCACAGACAACAACTCTTTCGAGCGCAACATCTGATGCGCTAACAGCTAATTCACGTGCAGTGACTGCGCAAGGAAATAAGAGCGTCAACTACATTCGAAATTCTGTAAAAGCAACAGTTGATGCCTATGACGGAACAGTGACTCTTTACCAATGGGATGAAAAAGATCCGGTTCTAAAGACTTGGATGAAAGCATTTCCAAAGAGCGTTCAAGCAAAGTCAAAGATTTCATCAGAGTTGATGCAGCACATCCGCTACCCAGAAGATTTATTCCGAGTTCAGCGTGACATTCTCAGCGCGTATCACGTACAGACTGCAGGTGCTTTTTATGGTGGCCAAGATTTCTGGCGCGTGCCACGTGACCCATCAACATTCGGTGCAAACGCAGCTGCGCAACCTCCTTATTACATGACACTTGAAATGCCAGGAGAAAAGCAGCCGACCTTCGCACTCACAACTCCATTCGTTCCACGAGGAGGGCGTGAAAACCTTTCAGCTTTTGCAACTGTAAATTCAGATGCGGGAACTGCGAATTACGGAAAAATTACCGTCCTACAACTACCTAGAAGTACGAACGTTGCAGGCCCATCACAGGTAGCTTCAAATTTTGAAGCTAAACCTGAAGTGGCGAATTCACTTTCATTGCTTCGCCAAGGTGGATCAGATGTCGTGCTCGGTAATTTGCTGACACTTCCTGTTGGCGGCGGTCTACTTTATGTACAGCCGGTTTATGTGAAAGCGACAGGAAACACTGCTGCATATCCGTTACTTCAGAAAGTTCTCGTTTCCTTCGGTGATGTGATTGGTTTTGATAACACCGTAAAGGGAGCCCTTGATCAAGTCTTCGGTGGAAACTCCGGAACATCTACGCCAAATAATTCAACTGGTACGACGTCTAGTAATTCTGCAAATGTTGCTAGCGCACTACAAAGTGCACGACAAGCAATGGCAGATGCAGATGCAGCGCTTGCTAAGGGCGATTGGGCTGCATACGGTCGCGCACAAGATAGATTGAAAGCTGCAATCGCATCAGCACTAGCAGCGCAAACACGTAAGTAATTACACTGTAATTATTCTCAATTTGGCAGATTAACTCGCTTGCACATACGATTGGCATACCGACGCGGGGTGGAGCAGCTCGGTAGCTCGCTGGGCTCATAACCCAGAGGTCGTAGGTTCAAATCCTGCCCCCGCTACGATTACAAAGAAGTGACTTACTGAACTGAAAAGATAACTACACAGTTCAGAAAGTCACTTCTTTTTCATGTGTACAGTCACGTACAAGCTCTTATTTTTTATCTCACGTAAATAATTGGGATCAGAAAGTCACTTCTTTTTCATGTGTACAGTCTCGTACAAGCGAGCCAGTAATTGGTTTTTGAGACTGTGTAGTTATCTTTCCAGTCTAAAAATCAGTTTTGATGAGCTTTGATTTAGCGGATGCGAAGCGAGTTTGTAACTACGAAGAGGCTGCTCAGAGCCATAGCTCCAGCTGCATACATCGGAGAAAGCAATCCGGCGGCTGCGATTGGTAGACCAAGAAGGTTGTAAGCAAAAGCCCAAGCAAGATTAGTTTTAATGGTTCGAAGTGTGCGCTTAGAAAGCTTGAGCGCAGAAATAACGCTCATAAGTTCAGGACGCATCAGAGTTATATCTGCAGAAGAAATTGCTGTGTCAGTTCCTGTTCCCATAGCCATGCTCAGATCTGCCGCAGCAAGGGCCGCAGCATCATTGATTCCATCGCCAATCATCAGAACTGTGTGACCTTCAGATTTGAGTTGCGCGATTTTCTGCAATTTATCTTCGGGCAACGCTCTTGCAATGACGTGAGTTGGAGTTATTCCAGCTGATTCCGCGATTGCCAAAGCGCTTTCTTCGTTATCGCCAGTGATTAACCACGGTTCAATTCCGAGCTTTCTAAGTTCTGCAATAGTTTCACGAGCATCTGGTTTGACTTCATCACCAGTAGCAAAAACTGCAAGGGCAACCCCATCCCATGCGAGTACTGATGCGGTGAGTCCAAGATTTTCGGCACTTGAGATTGCTGCACTTATAGCTGGATCAAATGTAGTTGCACTATGCGCAATTGCACTTGGATTTCCAATCAACACGACAGGGGAGTAGCCACCAAGATTAATTCGCCCTGCCACACCAGCACCTGGAGTTTGAGTAAATTCTGTCACCGGCATTTGTGTTGCACCACGAGAAAGTGAATACGATGCGATTGCTTTTGCAACGGGGTGATCATTTGCAAGTTCTACCGATAGAGCAGAAGAAAGAATCAATTTTTCATTGAGAAAAGCTGCATATTTTGCACCGAGTGTTGCGTGGGCGCTAGATGGAATTACTGAATTTTGAACTTTCATTACGCCCGATGTCAGCGTGCCAGTCTTATCAAGTACAACGACATCAACTTTTTTAGCTAGTTCAAGAACTCGCGGTTGTCGAAGGACAATTCCTTTTTGAGCTCCGCGCCCTGATGCAACAAGTAGTGCAACTGGAGTGGCAAGACCTAGCGCGCAAGGACATGCAATTACCAAAACAGTAATTGCTGACGAAATAGATTCAGTAAGGCTGTGATCTAGATAGCGCCATGCAAAGAATGTTCCAATAGCCAAGAGAGTTACAACTGGCACAAAGACGGCTGCAATGCGATCGGCAAGTCGCTGAATCGGTGCTTTCGCACCCTGGGCTTCAACAACCATTGAAGTGATGCGCGCGAGTTCGGTATCACTACCTATTCTTGTTGCTCGAATGATAATTCTTCCATTGTTATTAAGTGATGCTCCAATAACACTTGATCCTGGCGCAACGTCTATAGGAGTCGATTCACCAGTAAGCATTGAATTATCAACGCTAGAAGTACCCGAGATAACGATTCCATCGGTTGCAATTTGAGCACCCGGCTTAACGACGAACTCATCTCCTATTTCAAGGAAACTAATGGGAATTAATACTTCCAAACCATTTCGCAAAACTGTTACTTCCTTACTTCCAAGTGCAAGTAAGGTCGAAAGGGCGCTACTCGCACGGCGCTTTGCGCGTGATTCCAGATACCTGCCCAATATGACAAAGAGTAGAACTCCCGCAGCTACTTCGGTATAGACATCACCTTGACCAGATGCATTGGCATCAATAGACCAACCGTATGCAGAAAAAGATCCAAGAGAAATAAGTGAATCCATTGTTGGATGGAATAAATTTCTTAGGGCTGCTCTATGTATAGGCCAAGCAACAATAAAAATCAGTGGCGCTGTTAGCCCAATGGCTAGCCATGCAGTGGGTGAGTAGAGCGGGTGCAAAATATTAAAAGAATCAAGAGTTTTGATGATGTAGTCGTCGATCGCCATATGCCACTGATGAACCATTGAAATCGCAATTGTTGGGGCGGCAAATAGAATTGCAAAGAACAGCGCAATGGCAGATTTCTTATTATGTAGCGCAGGTCCTTCTGCATCTTCGAGTAAAACTGCGCCGTAACCTGCGCCCTTAATCTTCTTGATGATTTCGCTGGGTTTAATTTCCGCAGGAGCAAGCACATGTACGGTTTCAGAGGCAAAATTAACAGATGCGCTTACTCCATCAATGGCATTGAGAGCTTTCTCGACGGTGTTAACACAGGAGGAACAGGTCATTCCACTCACAGAAAAAGTAGTTGGTCTGAGAAGAGATTTACTTAAATCAATTGGCTTACCAATCTTTCCAGGCTCTTCATTATGGCGATTGAGATCAATCGAAATGTTCTCAGCCATTTTTTCCCCTCACTTATCTTTCTGAAATTTATCTTGTCCTACCCGAATTTGTAAGTTAATTGAGTGAGTCAACTATCACTTTATGCAGGATGGAATTTGTGGACATGCCACTTGCGCCCCAAGAGCCATCTTCGCCTTCAATATTGGTAAATCGCCCACCAGCTTCTCGCACAATTACATCTAAGGCAGCCATATCCCAAAGCGCTAGCGATGGTTCTATTGCGACGTCGACTGCGCCCTCTGCAACGAGCATGTGTGACCAGAAGTCACCGATGCCGCGAGTGCGCCACGCTTTGGTAAGAAGGGATTGGAATATACTTAAACGAGCACCCCAACCAATGAAATCTGAATATGAAATCGACGCATCTTTAATATCGCTTACTTGCGAAACTTTTATCTTTGAAGGTGATTTTCCATTGGAACTTACAAAGGCGCCGTTATTTTCAGAGGCGTGCCAGCGCCTAAAAAGTGCAGGAGCGCTCACGACTCCAACAACAACTTTCTCTGTTCCATCGCTCTGCTTCTCTACCAAACCTATAAGCGTTGCCCAAGTTGGTACTCCACGTAGAAAATTCTTTGTTCCATCAATGGGATCGATAACCCAATAACGGTTGGCAGAACTCTTCTTAGCTGAATTACCGAATTCTTCGCCGACTATTGCATCATTTGGACGGCTATTGGTAAGTAGTTCACGAATAATATTTTCTGCCGCTTTATCTGCATCAGTTACCGGAGTGTTATCTGGCTTTGTGTCGATAATTAAATCGAGTGCCTGAAATCTCTTGAGTGTAATTGCATCTGCTGCATCTGCGAGCTGATGTGCAAGGAGTAAATCTTGCTCTCGCGTAAATGTCATGTGCCAACTCTATCGCGAAGCGCTAATTGCCAAAGGAGTAATTAATCGATGAGCGGGGGATTGGCATCTTTTAATTCAAGGAGCGAACGCAAGCTATTTACTCGAGCGCTTCGCTCTATATTTATGACGCCGCCGGGGGCTGCCCATTCATTTAACTGACAACCCGATTCATGGTGTGAACAATGCGGCATGCACCCTTCAATTACTTTACTTAAATCTTCAAACGCTGCAACAATTTTATTGGAATCTAAATGAGCTAATCCAAATGCGCGAATTCCGGGTGTATCGATAATCCAGCCACCTGATGGAGAAAGATCTGTAGTTAGGGGAAGCGCCACAGCGCTTGAGGAAGTGTGACGACCTTTACCTGTCGCATCATTTACATCGCCAGTTAATCTCATTGCAGCTGGGACAAGTGCATTGATAAGAGTTGATTTACCAACCCCCGAATGTCCAACTAAAACGGAAATTTTTCCTACAAGAGCACTATGGAGATTGGCAAGATCTTCATCTGCACTTGCTGATTTGATTGCGCTGGTCAAAATTGTTACGCCGAGCGCTTTATATTCATTGATGAAGTCAGGAACAGCAGCGATATCAGTCTTAGTAACCAGAATTATCGGATGAATCTTTTCGTGAAATGCGCACACTAGAAAACGATCAATCAGGCCTCGTCGCGGTTCTGGGTTTGCGGCGGCAACAACAATGACGAGTTGGTCAATATTTGCAACAATTGTGCGCTCCACGCGAGCTGCATCATCAACAGTTCTGCTCAAACTATTAACACGTGGATCAATAGAAACTATGCGTGCAAGGGAACCCTCGTCACCCGTTATATCTCCAACGAGGTTTACGTAATCTCCAACAACAACTGATTTCGGCCCCATCTCGCGAGCTTTCATTGCTGTGATAACAACACCATCATTTGAAATACAAGTTGTCCGACCGCGATCAACAGCAGTAACTAAAGCGCGAATTGCATCGCTGTGTGAGGGTCTATCTTTGCTGCGCGGTCGTGTACGGCGTCCTGGCCTGATGCGAACATCGGACTCATCGAATTCACGCGCTGTCATAGAACCAAACTTTGCCAAAGACCTGGAAAGTCGGGCAGTGTTTTACGAGTTGTTGCAACATTTTCGACAAGAATATCTGGAACAACTAAACCAATAACTGCGCCCGCAGTAGCTAAACGATGATCATCATAAGTATGGAAAGTTCCACCGTGTAAATCTTTTCCAAAAGGCGTCGCAGGAGTGATGTGAAGTGAAGTTGCGTCTTCAACAACGTTTCCTCCAAGTCTATTTATTTCACGAGTGAGCGCCGCTAATCGATCAGTTTCATGAAGACGTAAATGTCCAATACCGCGAAGATGCGATGGTGAATCAGCTAAAGCGGCCAGAGCTGCAATCGATGGCGTTAACTCTCCAACATCATGGAGATCGATATCTATCCCGTGGATTGATCCACCTCCCGTTATTTTGAGACCTTCATCTACAAATTCAACTTTCGCGCCCATACGTGTAAAGATTTCGCGGAGTTGGTCACCAGGTTGTGTCGTTGATTTAGGCCAGTCAGCAATTGTGATTGAGCCGCCGCAGACCATGGCAATTGATAAAAATGGTGAGGCATTTGATAGATCCGGTTCGATTATTAGATCTTGACCCTTCAGTTTTCCGCTCTTCACACTCCAAGTTTGTGCAGCGCTATCTACTTCAACAATTGCACCAAAATCTCTAAGCATGGCAACTGTCATTTCAATGTGTGGCATCGATGGCAGTGCACCGCCCTTATGCATCGCAGTTATTCCATTAGTTGTGCTTGGTGCAATAAGTAGCAACGCAGATAAAAATTGGCTTGATGCACTTGCATCAATAGTGAGCGCACCACCTGGAATCACGCCTTTGCTCTTTACAACCATTGGAAGGCTGTAACGCCCACCGTGTTCTATTTCAATTCCAAGTTCTTCTAGCGCAGCAATTACTGGCCTTAGTGGACGCTCGTATGATCTCGGATCACCATCAAATGAAATATCTCCCGACGCTAAAGCAGATAGCGGCGGAAGGAATCGCATTACTGTTCCAGCATTTCCGACATCAATTTTTGCTGGGCCGGTTAATTTAGATGGAGTGATAGTCCATTCATCTTTAGACATATCAATTTTTACACCCATAGATTTCAATCCGGCTGCCATCAGCTCTGTATCTCGCGAAATGAGAGGGCGATGCAGAACTGATTTTCCTTCTGCCTGCGCTGCAAGAATGAGTGCACGATTGGTTACAGACTTTGACCCTGGAATCACAACCTTCGCATTTACTAAGTTTCGACCGCGAATCGGAGCAGGCCAAAGTTGCTGCTGCTCGCGCGAATCTAAAGACATAGTGGAGAGTCTACTGGGTGTAGTTACGCAGGAATTTATAAGGTGATTGGGATAGCCTTTCATCGATGGCATCTAAAGATTTGGTACTCGAAAGCGCGGCCGATCGCACCACTCGGTTCGAGCGCGATGCACTCGTGTTTATGGACCAGCTTTATTCAGCGGCGCTTCGATATACAAAGAATCCCGAAGATGCGCGCGACTTGGTACAGGACACCTATCTCAAAGCATTCTCTTCATTTCATCAATTTGAAGAGGGAACCAATTTACGTGCGTGGCTCTATCGTGTTCTCACTACAACTTTTATTAATACTTATCGAAAAGGTCAACGTCAACCACAACTTTCAAATGGTGAGTTAGAAGATTGGCAAGTTGCAGATGCGCAGTCACACACAAGTGATCAAGGAAAATCTGCCGAAGTTGAGGCCCTTGAAAACCTTCCCGATAGTGACATCAAGAGAGCGCTGCAAGAAATTCCAGAAGATTTTCGTATCGCTGTTTATTTAGCCGACGTCGAAGGATTTTCCTATAAAGAAATTGCTGACATTGTTGGAGTTCCTTCCGGAACAGTAATGTCCAGACTTCACCGTGGCAGAAAGCTATTACGCGAAAAATTAGCGACTTATGCCGCCGAACTTGGTTACGGGAAGGGGGCAAAGTCATGAGCGATTTAAATGCGCAAGCAATTCCTTGTGTTGAGGTTTTAACTTCAGTTGTCTTCTTACTTGAAGGCGCACCAGAAGAGATGCGTAACCCAATGGCCATACAAAGCCACCTGGATACATGTCTTGCATGTCAGGCCGAAGTTGCACATGAACAAGCGGTCAAATCATTGATGCAAGAAGTTCTTCGCAGATCATGCGATGAGAAGGCGCCGGAAGATCTACAGAACAGCATTCATGAGCAACTACTTGCCCAGATGGGTGGTGGTCTCTCCAGTGTCGTGACCCAGTACAGCATGACTGAGATTTCTATTGAAATAGATGAGTTTGGAAATATTGAGCACCGCGAAGTTCAAATAGAACAAACTCATATTTCGCATTTCAAGGATGACGACGATGTCTCCTGAAGATGAAATTCTAGGAGCTGTTGGATTCTCCACCATGGTGGTGCGCCCGGGAGATACATGCGTTGCCATGGGAATTTCAGATTTACCAGTGCTTGCTCCATCCCATTACATGAACGTAATGGAGAGCGCGTGTATCGCCGCTGTTGCTGAGTATCTAGAACCAGGCGAGACAACTATTGTTAAAGAAATTGAGTTTAAAGTTATTGATTCAGCTGGAATTGGTAGCGAAATTCGCGGAACTGCCCGCTGCATAGAGGTAAGTGATCGCGAACTAACTTTTACATGCGATGCTCATGAAGGTGAGCGTCACCTTGCAACAGCGCTAATAAAAAGAACAGCGGTGGAGCGAATAACTTTCCTCGCTCGCACCGCTGCGCAATCTTTAATGTCTGAGAATTAAGCCTTCTTAGTTGCCCAGAATATTTCTGCAATCTCATCAATTTTTGCGATGAGTGAATCTGCAACCTTTACATCTTGAGTTCCCTTAGTTCCTGCAGCTCCTGCAAGCTTTGTTGCTTCGTTAAATAGTGAATGCAACTGTGGGTATGACTCAAAGTGTGGAGCCTTAAAGTAGTCAGTCCAAAGAACCCAGAGGTGCTCCTTAACTGCATGTGAGCGCTCTTCTTTAATTGCAACAGAGCGTGACTTGAAATCTGCGTCGCTGCTAGCTGCGTACTTTTCCATGCAAGCCTTTACTGAAAGCGCTTCAATCTTTGCTTGAGCTGGATCGTAAACACCGCATGGAAGATCGCAGTGTGCATGAACGGTTACTTTTGGTGCGAAAATGTTTTTCATCTTCTCTCCTATATATAGCGAATAATTGCCTCTGTAGTTTTGAACTCTAGGTGTGTGAGACTACCGCCCATGAATAGTTTTCGCACAGCGGCTTTTGGCACACCTGGGGTTGTGCGCGTGCAGGGCAATTCGATGGAACCCAAATATCAAGATGGGGATTGGCTACTGGTGACCTGGTTTAAGGGTAAAAAAGTGCGCGCTATTTCGCAGAGCGAAAGTACTCCATTTAAAAAGGTCAGAGTTACAGATGTAGTTGTCGCTGAGCGTGAAGAGCAGCCAGGGATTTTTTACATTAAGCGAGTGGGGAAAATAGTAGATAACCGCTATTGGTTGAGTAGTGATAACTCTGAAGGAACTGATTCGCGTACTTGGGGTTGGCTTACAAGTAGTGAAATTCGAGGAAAAGTAATTTTTCTTTATTACAGAAAGTCGAGCAGAGCTAGCGGGTAAAGGCTTCTTCCATTAGACCCTTTGCTTCTTCTTCGTGTAAATGATGGTTTCCTGTCGCAGGGCTTGCAGTTGCGCGACGCGAAATTCTTCGAAGGATTCGTGAATCAAGTCCCTTGCCGCCAAGTATTTCAGTTGTACTGAGCGCAACGTGTGGCCATGCTCCTTGGTTAGCAGGTTCATCTTGCACCCATAACAAATTAGCGTTCGGATGCTTTGCAGCTTCTGCAGCCATTTGATCAACGGGAAGTGGATACAAACGCTCAACTCTAATAATTGCAGTTGTGTTCTCACCAAGCTTTTCGCGCTCTGCAACAAGATCGTGGTAAATCTTTCCTGAACAGTAAATTACACGAGTTGCATTATTAACGACTGGATCACCAATAACTGGTCGGAACGTACCTGAAGTGAAATCAGTTAACGAAGAAGCAGCAGCTCGAAGACGGAGCATTGATTTAGGTGTAAATACAACCAATGGTCTACGCACAGGATTGGAAACATGCCAGCGAAGTAAATGGAAATACGATGCTGGAGTTGAAGGCTGAGCAACAGTCATATTTTGTTCAGCACAAAGACTCAAATAACGTTCGATGCGGGCAGATGAGTGATCTGGACCTTGACCTTCATAGCCGTGGGGCAGAAGAAGTACAACAGATGAACGCTCGCCCCACTTTTGAAGTGCGGAAGAAATGAATTCATCAACAATTGTTTGAGCGCCATTCGAGAAGTCTCCGAACTGGCCTTCCCAAAGTACGAGCGCGTTTTCTCTAATTACAGAATATCCATATTCAAATCCCATTGCTGCATACTCAGAAAGTAACGAGTCGATAACAAAGAATTGATTTTCATCAGAGATCAGCGAGCGGAGAGGTGTCCACTCTTTCGCATTCTCTTTGTCAACAATTACGGCGTGGCGGTTACTAAATGTTCCACGGCGAGAATCCTGTCCTGCAAGTCGGATTGGTGTTCCTTGCAGAAGTATCGAACCAAAGGCGAGAGTTTCACCCATCGACCAGTCGATAGTTCCATCGTTGAGAGATTCAACGCGCTTAACTAACTGAGGTAACAACTTAGGGTGAACGCTAAAGCCTTCAGGAATATCAGTTTGTGTTGCAGCAATTTTTCGGGCGGTGGCTTCATCAATTGCCGTGTTAACAGATTCGGATGAAATTGCTTTCGGAACTGTGAAGTTACTGTCATCTTCATCAACGTAGTTGTTTACTGATGCAAAGACAGCTTCAAGTTGGTTCTGGTAATCGCGAGCGAGTTCATCTGCTTCTTCAGCGGTTATGTCTTTACGACCAATAAGGGCTTCTGTGTAGAGAGTACGGGTAGAGCGCTTTGCATCAATGAGTTTGTACATAAGTGGCTGAGTGAAGCTTGGCTCATCGCCCTCATTGTGGCCGCGACGACGGTAACAAACCATGTCAACAACAACATCTTTATTAAATTTTTGGCGATATTCAAATGCAAGGCGTGCCACTCGAACACAAGCTTCTGGATCGTCGCCATTTACGTGGAAGACAGGAGCTTGAATAATTTTCGCCATATCTGTTGAGTAAGTAGATGAGCGAGATGCATGTGGAGATGTTGTAAATCCAACTTGATTATTAATCACAATATGAACTGTTCCACCTGTGCGGTAGCCAGCTAGTTGTGAGAGCTGCAGAACTTCAGCATTTACGCCCTGGGCTGCAAAAGAGGCGTCACCGTGGAGAAGTATTGGAAGAATTGAGTAGGCAGCTTTGATATTTAACATATCTTGCTTTGCTCGAACAATTCCTTCAAGAACTGGATTTACAGCTTCAAGGTGTGTTGGATTTGCTGCCAAATAAATTTTTGTCTTTGCACCTGAATCTGCGGTGAATACACCTTCTGTACCTAGGTGGTATTTCACATCGCCTGAACCGTGTACTTCATTTTCTTTGTAATGGCCTTGGAACTCTTGGAAGATTTGCCCGAATGATTTGCCACCAATATTTGCAAGTACGTTAAGGCGTCCACGGTGAGGCATTCCGATACACACTTCGTCGAGTCCGGTTTCTGCAGCAGATGAAATAACAGCATCGAGAAGTGGAATTACAGATTCCCCGCCCTCTAGCGAGAATCGTTTCTGGCCCACAAACTTTGTCTGCAAGAAAGCTTCGAATGCTTCTGCGCTATTTAACTTACGTAAGATTCGAAGCTGTTCTTCGCGATCTGGTTTAGTTGAACCCATTTCAACGTGTTCTTGAATCCATTGACGCTCTTGCGGACTTGAAATGTACATATATTCAATACCAACTGAACGGCAGTATGAGTTACGAAGAATTCCGAGAATTTCACGAAGTTTCATAAACTTCGCGCCACCAAATCCACCAGTTGCGAATTCACGATCGAGATCCCAAAGTGTTAGTCCATGAGTCACAACATTTAAATCTGGATGTGAACGTTGCTTGTATTCCAGCGGATCAATATCTGCCATCAAATGGCCATGTGTTCGGTACGCCTGAATTAGCTGCTGAACGCGGGCTGTTTTATTAATTTCTTCATCTTTAGAGAAGTCAAAATCCTGTGCCCATTGAATTGGCTCATAAGGAATACGAAGGGCGGTAAATAGCTCTTCGTAGAAGTGTTCGGCGCCGAGAAGTAATTCATGAATTCGGCGGAGGTAATCACCTGAC
>CAIMUD010000180.1 GCA_903844585.1 uncultured Actinomycetes bacterium
ATGTGGGTGTTAATCCAGACTGTTCCGAAGTCAAAAGCCTTTGCCATTCGCATCGCGCATCCGTGGTTAGTGGTCCAGACAGAAGATGCCAATCCATACTCGACTCCATTGGCCATCGCTATAGCTTCTGCTTCGTCTTTGAACTTCTGCACAGTGATGACTGGCCCGAAGATTTCGTTCTGAATCATTTCATCACTCTGCTTGAGGTCTGCGATAACCGTCGGGGCGAAGAAGTATCCAGGGCGATCAAGGGCCTTACCTCCGGCAACAATGCGCGCATGTGACGGTGTGCGCTCAACAAATCCCTGAACTCTGGCAAATTGGCTAGCGTTATTTACTGGCCCAAGCAATACATCTTCATCAGGTGCGCCAATTCCAATGACATTGGTTGCTTGGTCTGCAAGTAATTTGACCATCTCTTCATAGACGCCCTCTTGAACAATGACGCGAGTAGCTGCAGTGCAATCTTGGCCGGCATTGAAGTAGCCCGCGATGGCAATTCCTTCAGCGGTTGCTTGCAAATCTGCGTCATTGAAGACAACAACAGGTGCCTTGCCACCGAGTTCGAGGTGTACGCGCTTTAACTGCTTAGCGGCAGAGGATGCAACTTCCATACCTGCGCGCACTGATCCTGTAATTGAAACCATATCGGGGCGTGCGTGATCAACAAGGGCTGCGCCGCTTTCGCGCTCGCCACAAATAACGTTAAAGACACCTGACGGCAAGAATTCGCTCATGATCTCAGCCATCAAAACTGTCGTGACTGGTGTTGTATCACTTGGCTTTAACACGACGGTATTTCCCGCAGCAATCGCAGGCGCCCATTTCCATACAGCCATCATCATTGGGTAATTCCATGGAGTTACTTGCGCGCAAACACCGACAGGTTCGCGTCGAATAAAAGAGGTCATTCCCTTCATATATTCACCAGCAGATTTACCTTCAAGATTGCGCGCCGCTCCTGCAAAAAAGCGAATCTGATCACACATCGGTGGCATTTCCTCAGATGCTGTAAGGCTCTTTGGCTTTCCGCAGTTTTCACTCTCAGCCTCAACAAATTCATCTGCACGAGCTTCAATTGCATCAGCAATTTTTAAAAGCGCGCGCTGACGCTCTGAAGGAGTTGAATCGCGCCAGTCAGCAAATGCCCCAGATGCTGCAGCAAAGGCTTTATCAACATCTGCAGCGTTGGACTTAGGTGCAGTAGCAAATGCCTGACCAGTCGAAGGGTTAATAAGTGTTGTGCTCTCCCCTGATGAAGAATCTACGTGCTTGCCATTTACGAAGTTTTGGAGCTTCTTCACTTTATTCCTGACCTTTCAGTGCGCGGACCATCTGGTCCCCGTGGGCTTTTGGATGTCCGACATAAGAATTAAGCCAATCTTGAATTGTGATGCGCCCCGATTCAGTGTGGTCGCCCCATCTTGCTAAATCGCTTTCCGATAAAGTCTTTAATACATCAAGAGTTGAAGCCCGAACTGCAGCGTAAGCAGCAATGGAATTCTTTACATCAAAGCTTTCGTAGCCAAGGTGAGAATTTTCTGCCCAGGCACCTTCGTCATATCCCTGAATGATTGTTCCCTCAGGTTCTGCCATTAATCGGCGTAGTCGCACATAACTTTGCACTTCTGAATCAGCCATATGATGAATAATCTGACGAGCAGACCAACCGTTTTCGTGTTTGATATCTAACTGATCTGGCTGTACCGCGGCCGCCAAGTTAAGAAAGTATTGTGTTGCTGATTCATATGCTGCGATCTCATTTTTAAGGCTCATGTTCAGAGTCTAATCATGGAAGGGTATTAACTTAAGACTAACTTTTTGATTTTTCCGAAGCGGCAAGCTGACCACATGCACCATCGATTTCGCGCCCACGGGTATCGCGAACAGTCACTGGTACGCCATAGGACTCGAGAATGCGTACGAACTCTTGCTCATCTTCGCGGCGAGAGGCAGTCCACTTCGAACCCGGGGTTGGGTTAAGTGGAATCAGATTCACATGGGCGTTACGTGATTTAAGTAAGCGGCCAAGCAGATCTGCGCGCCAAGACTGATCGTTGATATCGCGGATAAGTGCGTATTCAATCGAATAACGGCGGCCAGTTTTCTTTTCATATGCATCGGCTGCGGCCAGTACTTCTCTAATTTTAAAGCGTTCGTTAATAGGTACGAGTGAATCGCGGAGTTCGTCATCAGGTGTGTGAAGTGAAACTGCCAGCGTGCAGTTGATTCCTTCTTCAGTGAGTTTTTCAATTCCATTTACTAAGCCAACAGTTGAGACAGTGACCGAACGTGCAGAGATACCAAGTCCATCAGGGTTTGCAAGTGTGATGTTTTTAAGTGTTTGAATCACTGCGTTGTAGTTGGCAAGGGGTTCACCCATTCCCATGAAAACGATATTGGAAAGTCTGGTCTCTCCCCCAGGAAGCCCGCCTTCGGCGCAGACTCGTGCAGCTGCAACAATCTGTTCGGTGATTTCTGCCGCAGATAAATTACGAGTAAGTCCGCTCTGTCCTGTTGCGCAAAATGGGCAATTCATTCCACAACCTGCTTGTGAAGAGATACATACAGTTGCGCGATCCGGGTAGAGCATCAGTACAGATTCAACCAATACGCCATCATGTAGCTTCCACAAATCTTTGCGGGTCGTACCGTTATCTGTGGTGCGAGTAGTAACCAACTCAATGAGCTTAGGTGTGAATTTTTCAGCGATCGTGGCGCGCAAATCTTGTGGGATATCGGTCCACTGATCTGGATTATTCGATAAATGTGTGAAGTAGTGAGTTGCAACCTGTGTGCCACGAAATGCAGGGAGACCCATTTCCTTTGCGGTTTCACGGCGTTCTTCGGGTGTCATATCTGCAAGGTGTCGTGGAGCTTTCTTTTTCTGCACTGGTTCGTCAAAAACTAGTTTTAACTCTGTCATAGGTAACGCTTAACTAATTCAAGTGCAAGCCAAAGAGCTGGCGCTGAAAGAAGAACAGAATCAAGGCGATCTAACATGCCACCGTGACCTGGAAGAAGTGAGCCCATATCTTTAAGTGACATATCGCGCTTGAGTGCACTTTCAATTAAGTCGCCAGTCGTTGCGGTGAAGTTAATCATCAACGCTGCGACTACTCCGTACCACCACTGTGTATCCATGATGTAGTGGAAAGCAAGGGCGCCGCCAATTGCCGTGAAAATAATTGAACCGGCCAAACCTTCCCAAGATTTCTTGGGGCTGATCTTTGGCACGAGTGGGTGCTTACCCAAGAGAACTCCGACTATGTAGCCGAATGTGTCATTGCAACCGACTAAAACAACGAATGTCATCACGCGAGCAAGCCCATTACTTGGGCGAGCAAGAAGAATGAGAAAGCCAGCCATAAAAGGTAGATAGATAAGTGAAAGAGTTGAAGCAGTTGCACATGCAACAAATTTCTCTGGGCCGCGTCGAAGCTGGGCAATAATTAAGAGTGGAAAGGCAATAGCTGTAGAGATTGCTAGGCCGTTAATTCCACCAAACCATGTAGCAGCCGATAACCCACCAGTTGCAACAGCTAGCGCGCGACCTGATACATGGATTCCCGAATTTCCAAATGCACGAGCTAACTCTCGGATACCAAGTGTTACTGCGATTGCAACCAGGCCCGAGAAAAGTACGCGTTCAAATGCGAGAGTGAGCCAAACAAGTGCGATGAGTCCAAGGCTCACCACAATTGAAGGCAGAAGCTTTCGCCCTGCGCGCTTATTTATCGCGTTATTAATGGCATGTAAGTCAGACACTGCAGTTGTGTAGAGATCCTTAAACTTCGAGGAGCTCTGCCTCCTTGTGCTTTAAGAGTTCGTCAATCTTTGCAACGTGATCAGAGGTGATCTTCTCGAGTTCTTTTTCACCACGAGCTAAATCATCTTTTCCGATTTCACCATCTTTTTCTAACTTCTCAATAAGTTCTTTTGCCGCGCGACGAATATTGCGCATTGAAACCTTTGAAT
>CAIMUD010000181.1 GCA_903844585.1 uncultured Actinomycetes bacterium
ACACTTGCAGATGAAATGGGTCAGCTACAGGAGCGTATTACTTCAACACGAGGTCACTCAATTACATCTATGCAGGCTATTTATGTTCCGGCCGATGACATTACTGACCCAGCTCCACACACAACATTCGCGCACTTAGATGCAACGACTGTGTTGTCTCGTCCGATTTCAGAGCTTGGTATTTACCCAGCTGTGGATCCACTTGACTCAACATCTCGCATCCTTGATCCGCGTTACATCGGTGAGCACCACTTCAAGGTTGCAAACCGCATCAAGCAGATCTTGCAGCGTTACAAGGATCTTCAGGACATCATTGCAATTCTCGGTATCGACGAATTGTCTGAAGACGATCGAATTCTTGTAGGACGAGCACGTCGCATTCAGCGCTTCTTGTCACAGAATACTTTCGTAGCAAAGGTCTTTACTGGTCTCGATGGTTCGTTCGTTCCTTTGTCAGAAACAATTACTGCCTTCGAAGCACTTGCTGACGGTAAGTACGATCACGTTCCAGAACAAGCGTTCTTCATGTGCGGCGGCCTCGACGATGTCGAGCGCAAGGCTGCAGAGTTAGCAAAGAACTAAAAACATGGCACTTAACGTCGAACTAGTTTCGCCAACAGAGCAGGTGTGGTCTGGGCAGGCATCATTTATTTCTGCTCGCACTATTGAGGGTGACCTTGGTGTGCTTGCAAACCACTCACCACTCTTTGGCGTACTAGTCGATGGCCAGGTTCGTATTGAAGCTACAGATGGAACTATTAAAGAATTCAACGTTCGCGGGGGCTTTATCTCAGTCTCAAACAATCGCGTTTCAATCCTCACCGAAAGCGCCAACTAGTTCCTAGCCTTAAATTTGAAACTTAATTTTTAACCGTAGAAAACCGTGCTCTTATTTTTTCGTGTTTTCGAAGTTTAAAAATTAAGTTTAAAATGAGAAGTTCTATTGGCGGATTACGTTGGCGCCGAGAGATTGAAGTTGTTCGGCGAACTTTGGATAGCCGCGATCAACGTGAAAAGCACCGTCGATTGTCGTTTCTCCTTCGGCTACAAGGGCGGCAAGTATGAGTCCGGCGCCTGCGCGAATGTCAGTTGCTTCAACTGGTGCGCCAGATAGTTCGGGAATTCCATGGATTGACGCGTGGTGGCCATCGACAGCAACTTGGGCGCCAAGGCGAGCAAGTTCGTTAACGAACATGAAGCGTGATTCAAAAACGTTCTCGGTAACTAGCGCATCGCCTTCGGCAATTGCATTCAGTGCAATCACCATCGGAAGTAAGTCTGTTGGAAATCCTGGGAATGGAAGAGTTGCAACATCAATCGCTTGAGGTCGGTTCTCCATACGAACTCGTATTCCATCTGCAGTGGAAGTAACAATTGCGCCAGCTGAGGTGAGCTTTTCTAGCGGTACCTCGAGATCTGCTGCACGCCCACCGTGAATAGTTATATCACCGCGGGTCATTGCAGCAGCAAATGCCCACGTGCCGGTAATGATTCGGTCGGGAAGAGTTGCATGCGTTGTCGGTTTCAATTTTTCGACGCCATGGATTGTTATGAGAGTTGAACCAAGTCCTTCGATTTTTGCACCCATTGCGATGAGAAATTCACCGAGGTCAACTAAATCTGGTTCGCGCGCGGCGTTGTCAATTGTTGTCTTGCCCTTTGCCAATACAGCAGCAGTCATGATGTTTTCTGTCGCACCAACACTAGGAAAATCAAGTGATACATCTGCGCCAGTTAAACCATTGGGCGCTTCTGCAATCACATATCCGTGTTCGATATGAGCTTTGGCGCCAAGAGCTTCAAGACCTTTAATGTGAAAATCTAATCCGCGAGATCCAATGGCATCTCCTCCGGGCAAGGCAACATCTGCTGCGCCAACTCTGGCAACGAGTGGTCCAAGCACGTTAATAGAGGCGCGCATTTTGCGTACTAGATCGTAGTCAGCGCGATGTGAGGGATTTTCTGGAACATCAATTGTTACGACATCACCGTTATGTTCAACTGAGCAACCAAGGCGAGTAAGTAAGTCAGACATAATTTCGACATCGGCGATATCTGGAACATTTTTGATTGTGGTCTGGCCAACGGCCAAGAGTGAGGCTGCCATAAGTTTAAGGACAGAGTTTTTCGCCCCGCTGACGGTTACTTCACCGCGCAGTTGGGCGCCTCCGATAACTCGGAATCTTTCTGGTTGTGCCATGTGAGCATTCTACTTATAGGCTACATACATGGTTAATTTAACGCGTATTTATACTAAGACGGGCGATGACGGAACTACTTCACTCGGTGATATGAGCCGTACTTCCAAGAATGACCCGCGACTTGAAGCATATGCAACTGTTGATGAAGCTAACTCAACGATTGGGGTAGTGCTTTCAAATGATGAAATCAGCGATGAGATCCGTGCAGTACTTGTCCGAATTCAGAATGATCTATTCGATGTTGGTGCAGATCTTTGTACTCCAGTAATCGATTCGCCAAAAACTGAACCACTACGCGTTTTAGAATCTCAAGTTGCATACCTAGAACAACAAATCGATAAATTCAACGAATCTCTCGAGCCACTAAAATCATTTGTACTCCCATCCGGTACGCCTGCTGCAGCACATTTACATGTGGCTCGCACTGTTGTTCGTCGTGCCGAGCGATGCACTTGGGCGGCAATTCACGCATTTGGTGGCGGGGTTAATCCATTGACAGCGAAATATTTAAATCGTTGTTCAGATCTTCTCTTTGTGTTGGCTCGAGTAGTAAATAAGCCAATCGGCGACCATCTCTGGGTTCCTGGAGCAAATCGTTAATTAACTAAAGGCTTTAATTGCTAGCGGTGTAACTCCAGTCAGGAACTTTGGTTGGAGCTTGATCGTGATGGCAAGAAACGCTCTCCCATTGGACCGCATGGCCATTTGTGAGTGGAAGTGAAGTTCTAAATATTATGTAGGTAAACAACTGCGGTTTTGTTGCTTGAGAAATACTGCGCGCTGTTCCAATCTTCTTCAGAGTTTTATCCGTTTCTGAAACATATTCATACACGCTTGCTTCTGCATCCCACCAGGTACATCCATTTTCTGAAACCGCATAAACATGGCCGCATGCAAGGGTTGAGCACTCTTTAACTATCGGACGCAGATACTCAAACCTCCAGTCAGTTAAATCTCTTGCCATAACTTCAGCGCTTTGAACCTTGGCATAAACCTCACCTTCGTGTGCAAAATCAGTAGTTGATGGAGGCCATGTTGGCGACGGAGAAGGCGTAATTGAAATCTTTGGAAGCGGCTTTCGCTTCTTTTTCTTTTTTACCGGTGTAGCTTTTTTAGTCGAAGTACTTTTCGCTGAAGCAGTTGGTGAGGGCTTCTTCTTAAGCGTTGTTGTCTTCTTTGCGGTGGATTTACTCGCAGATGGCTTTGGGCTTGGCTTAGTCGTTGCAGCGTCAGCAAAGTTGAGAGACGTTAAAGTAAAGACAATTACGATTACTATTGAAAACCTTTTCAAGAACGATCCCACTTAAAAGTCTTGGTAGCAAGTATCGCGCCAGCAATCAACCATGCGGTGATAACTATAAATGTACGTCCAGTTTCCCAGTTTCCTGCAACTTCTTGAGCCGCAAACGAATCAGGCAAGAAAACCGAACGCATTCCTTGCGTCATCCATTTCAGTGGGAATATCGCTGCCACTTGCTGCATCCAGCCCGGAAGATCAGTAAATACGAAGAAAACACCGCTAAAGAATTGCAGAACGATGACGACGGGGGAGACAACAGCTGATGCACCGCGTCCACTCTTAGGTACAGCAGCAAAGGCAATGCCGAGAGCAGTCGATGCTGCGCTACCGAAAATAATGAGCCAGGTAAAGGTTAACCACTTCATCGGATCTGTTGGCAAGGCTACGTTAAAAAATATAACTCCAGCAGCTAGTAAGAGCGCCACTTGAAGTGCCATGCTGGCAAACACGAGTATTACCTTTCCAATGAAGTAGCTCGACGCAGGTGCAGGAGTTCCACGAAGACGCTTAAGCGAACCAAATTCGCGCTCCATCGGAATGATGATTGCAAGCTGTTGAAATCCAGTATTAACAAGTCCCGAGGCGATCATTCCTGCAACAAAGTATTGAGCAAAGGTAATTCCACCCGGTAGAGTTGTCTTAAAAACCGAACCAAAGATTCCAAGCAACATAATTGGGAAAAGAAGTGTAAAAACTACTGATTCGCGCTGGCGGCTGAATTGTCTAATCTCTAAAATCCCGCGATGAAAACCAAGAGTAAAAGCGCTCGGAACTTTTCTAGTCGATTTGCTCATGGGAACCTCCAATCATCTCGAGATAGATATCTTCAAGTGAAGGCCTTGTAACTTGAAGTTCGGGGATTTCACCGCCGAATTCTGCAGATAGTTTCTGAACAAAAGCAGTTGGATTATCCGATTTTTCTATTCGCATTCCAGAGCTTGTGCGCCATGTGATGCTAGCAAGGGAAGTAGAGCGACCGCCTAAAAGTGTTGGTGTTGAGATCTCAATAATTTGCCCCTTATTAATTACAGCTACCCGATCAGCCAGGGCTTCGGCTTCATCTAAGTAATGTGTAGTGAGCAAGATTGTTGTTCCATTTCTTCGCAGAGATTGGATAAGCGCCCAGAAAGATCTGCGTGCTTCAGGATCAAATCCAGTTGTTGGTTCGTCTAGAAAAAGAAGCTCTGGGTTCCCGATAATTCCTAGAGCAACATCTAGCCTTCGCCTTTGTCCTCCTGAAAGATCTCGTACTAAAGATTTTTCTTTTTCCTTTAAACCCACGGCATGCATAACTTCTTCTGCACCTCTTGAATTTGAGTAGTACTTACTAAAGTGAAATAAGGTTTCTGCCACAGTTAAGTCGCCAGAATCTTGCGTTGATTGCAGGACGATTCCAATTCGATCGCGCCAGATTCTTGCGGGAGAACCTTTGATACCGGGATCTACTCCAAGGACTTTAACTTCACCGCTATCGCGATCTCTAAATCCCTCGAGTATTTCTACGGTCGTGGTTTTACCGGCGCCATTGGGGCCCAGGAGCGAGAAGATTTCTCCCTCTTTGATATCTAAATCAATCCCCGCCACGGCAGCGAGGGTTCCATAACTCTTTTTAAGGCCACGAACCTGAATCACGCTGCTCATGTGGCTACCATGCCACAGGAACCTTAAAAGTGCGAGAAAATAACTCTATGAGTCCAAGGCGAAATTATCCGAATAACCGACGCCCTAAAAATGAGGACCGCGAGATAAATACTTCGAACCAAAGTTTCGAAGAACATGAAGATGGCTTATACGTTGTTCGCAAAATCACAGGATCAAGTTCAACAAAACCATATCGCTGCCCAGGGTGCGATCAAATGATTCCAATGGCAACGCCGCACACTGTTGCGTGGCAAGACGGTGATGAAGATGGTCGTCGACATTGGCACAACGCATGTTGGGCTAAGAAAAGCCACCGCAGACCAAATACTGAACGCACACGGAATGCTCCGCGCTTTTAACTTTTAATTAACCCAAGCGACCGTTTAACCATTTAGTTAAATTAACAATTAACTTATCGCTACCTGCTGTGCGCTTAAAGCTGGTAAATACAATCGGTATTTGAAAGCGTGCACGAATAACAGTGCGCGGGTAAGTGAATTCAAGAATTCCCTCTGGTCCATGTATGCGTCCGTACCCACTATCTTTTACTCCGCCAAATGGCACCGTTGCAATAGCTGCAAATGAAATTGTTGAGTTAATCGCAACCATTCCACATTGCAGTTGGCTCGCAATTTTCTTACCTTTTCTACGGGACCAGACCGATGCACCGAGTCCATATTTTGAAGCGTTTGATAGGAGAATTGCTTCATCCATATCTTCAACGGTATTAATCACGATTGTTGGTCCAAAGGTTTCATCAGTAATTGCTAATGAGTCCTCTGGAACATCTACCAATACGACAGGTTGAACGAATGGTGCTTGTACTGAATTGGATCCGCCAAGCAACGCTTTACCTCCGCGAGCAATTGCATCGTCAATGTGGGATCTAATAACTTTAATTTGCGAAGGCATAGTTGCTGGGCCGTAATTTCCTTGGCCCGGCGCACCTGCATGAATATTTTTTGCCACAGCTAAAACTTCTGCTTTAAATTCTTCAGCAACCTTTGCATCAACGTAAACTCGTTCAGCACCGATGCACGTTTGGCCAGCATTAGACATTGAAGACCAGACTGTAGCGTCGGCTGCACGCTTAATATCAGCATCTGCCGCGACAATGACTGGATCCTTTCCGCCGCATTCCAAAACTACCGGCGTCATCGATGCTGCACATGTAGCAGCAACAACTTTTGCAGTGCGAGTTGAGCCTGTAAATGCAAGTTTATTTACACCACTTTCACAGAGGAATTTCCCTGTTTCACCAAGTCCAGTTACACATGTAAAGATTCGAGATGAAGGCGCTACCTCTGCAAAAGTCTGCGCAAGTAGTTTTCCAACGCCAGGAGTGAATTCACTTGGTTTAAATACAACCGTATTTCCCGCGGCAAGCGCGTAAGAAATCGATCCCATTGGCGTGAAGATTGGGTAATTCCATGGCCCAATTACTCCGACAACGCCAACAGGTGAGCGTTCGACTGTCGCAGACATATTTGCCATGAGTGCACCAGGGGAGCGGTGTGATGTTCGCATTACAGATTCGGCATGCCGAGCAGCCCATGCAAGGTGTCCTGCAGCAAGTGCTGCTTCCAACTTTGCATCACTAATCGGTTTCCCAGTTTCTTTTGCAATCAGATCGGTAATTTCGTCGACTCTTTGCATCAGTAATTTTGACCAACGCAACAAAACTTTTCTACGGCCCGCAAACCCCATCGCTACCCAAGCTTGTGATGCATCACGAGCGAGATCAACAGCAAGATTTACTTCGTCTCGTTCGGTAATTTCATAAGTCGCAAGAACTTCGCCAGTTACTGGGTAGTGTGAATTAAAGGTTGCCATGGCTAAAGACTAGACTGCACCTTATGTCCGAGCCAGTCCGTCCAAGCACTGTGTTGCCCGCGGTTCGCACCCCCTTCACGGTTACCACCGAAGATGGTTGCGTACTTATTGGCGAAGTGGCTGCGCCGATTAGCGATCCAACGGCCACGCTTTTGATGTTGCATCCCAATCCAACAGGTGGCGGAATGATGGATAGCCACATATACAAGAAAGCTTCAAATCGTCTGCCAGCGATGGCGGGAATCACTACGGTTCGCTTTAACACTCGAGGAACTACGAGTGAAGCTGGTACGAGTACTGGAAGTTATGACGGCGGTAATTCCGAACGCTTTGATGTAGAAGCGATGGAACGTTATGTGTTAGATGTTCTAAAATTGCAGAACGTGTGGGTTGTTGGTTGGTCATTTGGAACAGAAATAGCGCTCAAGCATGTAACAGATCCGCGCATTAAGGGACTCATTCTTTTAAGTCCTACCATGTTAAGAGTTGAGAAAAGTGACTTAGAGCGCTGGAGTAAAGATGAGCGCCCGGTGACTGCACTGATCCCAGAATTCGATGATTATCTAACACCGGTTGAAGCGCCATTTAAATTTAGAGAGCTAACTCAAATTCAACTTATTAACGTCGATGGAGCAAAGCACCTTTGGGTTGGCGAGCCATCAGTAAATAGAGTCTTAACAGAGATTGTTAAAATCGTCGCACCAAATCGATTGCCACTTCCAACAGAACTTTAATTAAGAGTTTTCGGCACGAGGAAATACAACCTCGTCCAGAATAAGAATGATCGATGCAGCAACCGGCACGGCCAAGAGTCCACCGATGAGGCCAAGAAGTGAAGAGCCAATGAGCGCTGAAACGATAGTTACAGCGCCTGGCACAGCGAGTCTGCGTTTCATAATTCTTGGTGTAATTACATAATTTTCAACTTGAACATATAGAACGTAAAGCACGAATGCAATTACTCCGGTACTAACCGATTGTGTGAGCGCGATAAGCGTTACGACTCCGCAACCCAGGAAGTGGCCAATAAGGGGTACAAGTCCACAGACCAGAACGATCATTGCGATTGCAAATGGTGATGGCAGCCCGAGAGCAAACGACATGACTAGTACAAAAAACGAGGCCAAGAAAGCGATAATTATTTGGCTTCCCACGAACGCTCCGATTCGTCCGATTACAGCATGGGTTAATCGAGAGACTCGGTCACGGCGACTTGAAGGCACAAAGCGTAGTCCGAGTTCTGTTGCTTCAGGCAATGAAGTGATGAAGTAGAGAGTGAGAACGATGATTGTAAGGGCTGTGAATGTTCCTGAAAGTACTGACTTTCCAACACCAATGACGCCACCGAAAGTTGAAATAACAAGTGAGCCATCTTTAGTGACAGATAACAATTTTTCTTGCAAGATTTGGATGATATTGAACTGCTTATCAAAATCTGCAATGAGAGCATTATTTTTCAAATCGTTAAGAAGCATAGGAGCGCTATTGATCAGGTGTGTCCCTTGGGAGACCACAGGGGGAATTACCACTGCAAAGAAAAATATAAGAAATAAAATTACTCCAGTAAAAACAACGGCAACTGATTTTGCTCTGTCGAGTCCGCGATTTTGAATTGCCACCACAGCTGGATTAAGACCTGTTGCAAGAAAAAGAGCGACAATAATCAGAACAAATATCTGACTTGTACTGGCAAGTGCTCGCATAAGTACAAGTGCCGTCAGAGCACCTAGGGTTGCAACAAATCCAAAATAGAAAGGATGAGCACGGTCAATTGGTGCGCCAGCAATTCCGTAGTCGTCCGGAACTGATGCTTTCTTAGGCTTGCGCTTTAATCGATCTGATATCGCCATGTTTCTATTCTAGAAGGCAAAGAAGGCGATATTCTGCAGCAATGGCGCTGCGAATCACTGGACTTGGAGAAGAGATAGCAGCCGTTTCAGGTTTGCCTTGGCAGTTAAAATTAGAGGAGTGGCCAGAAGACCCGCTCCTTGCAGAAAAGCGCGGTATCTCGCGCCACGTGGTGCGCTTGGTTCGTTCTACGGATGCGCCAGATGCAGAAATTTATGCGGTGAAAGAAACCGTTGTGGAGTTTGCCAACCGTGAATACCGTGCGCTTCGCGAACTTGCTCATCTGGGTGCACCAAGTGTTGCGCCGATTGCGGTGATTGAAGGCAGAACCGATGAAAATGGTGAGGAGCTTCCTTGCGCGCTTGCAACTCGATTCTTGCCCTATTCACTTCCTTATCGCGTACTTCTAAGCGGTAAAGATGTAACGCCACACGATATCGAGATGATGGCTAATGCGCTCGCTCTTCTCTTGGTTCAACTTCACCTCCTTGGTTTTTGGTGGGGAGATTGCTCGCTCTCCAACGCACTCTTTAGGCGCGATGCAGAGGCATACGCTGCATATTTAGTTGATGCTGAAACCGGTGAATTTCAAAAAACGCTAAGCGCCGGACAACGCGAACACGATCTCGAAATTGCGCATTTCAATGTTGCTGCAGAGCTTGAAGATTTAGCGCTCTCTGGAGTTTTATATCCAGGAATGGATCCTGTGCGCGCAAGTGATGCGGTTATAAAACGCTATCGCAGGCTGTGGTCGGCGCTTCAGGAGCGCCAAGAGTTAGATCCACATGATCGCCGTGCAGTCGAACGCGCAATGCGCGCGCTTCAAGACTTAGGTTTTGCAATTGAAGAAGTATCGGTCGTGATGGATGGCGAAACCGAGAAGTTGTACTTCCAGCCAAAAATTGTTGCGGCGGGTTATCACAAACAACGACTTCGCGAACTACTCGGACTCGAAACTGAAGAGTTTCAAGCAAAGCGATTACTTGCATCCTTTAATCGTTTTCGTGGTCGCGAAAAGTTGCCTCATCCACCCATGCAAGAATCAGCACGAAGATGGCTGGAAGAAACATATAAGCCAATTGTTCAAATGATTCCCACAGCGTTAGTAGGACGCATTGAAGAAGCACAGTTCTTCCATGAAACTCTTGAACATCGTTGGTATCTCAGCGAAAAAGCTGGATACGATGTTGGCTTAACTTTCTCAGCTGAGTCTTACATAAAAGATGTCTTGCCATACCGAAGAGATTCTGGCGTAGATGTGACACAGACAAAAACTCTCAATTAATGGCATGATGAACCAGTGACGCTTCCGCCAAATTTTTCCAGAGCTGTTGATTTAAGCTCACTCGGAAAGCCAAAACCAGAACCAACTGGGCCAAAACCTGGCTTGGAAGTAACTAAAGAAAATATTTCAGATCAATTCTTAACTCTCTCGCTCACCAAGGCAATCATTATTTTATGTTGGTCGGAGCGCTCACCTGAATCGTTAGAAGTTTTAAATACCCTCGGAAAACTCGAATCTACATATTCAGGGTCTTGGGTACTCGGTCGCGTGGATATTGATTCCCAACCTGAAGTTGCCCAAGCTCTGCAAACGAAACAGGTCCCATTTGCTGTTGCAGTTATTGGCGAACAAATGGTTCCACTCTTTGAACAGGCATATCCTGAAGAACAAGTTCGCATGGTGATCGATAAAGTCTTAGCCCTTGCGGCCCAGCAAGGAATAGGTGAGGCACCTGTTGAAAAGATTGAACCAGAGGAAGAAGAGGCGCTAGCTGCGCTCGACGCCGGTGATTACAAGAAAGCCGAAGATGCATATAAAAGATTCTTGGCAAGAAAGCCTGGAGACATGTTTGCCCTTCTTGGTTTGGCGCAAACACAACTATTACTCAGAACTGAAAAACTAGATGGCGCAAAGATTATGCAAGATGCAATTACAAACCCTGATGACATAGAGATTCAATTGCAGTGCGCAGATTTTGAAATGGTTGGTGGATATGTAGATCCGGCATTTAGCCGATTGATTCGATTGATTCTTGTGCTTGAAGGCGAGGATCAGAAGAAAGTTAAGAATCGTCTGCTTGAGCTATTTGCACTGGTTGATCCAGCAGATCAGCGCGTAATTAACGCGCGCACTGCTCTGGCGAATGCACTTTTTTGATGCCTAATAAACCAAAAGAGTTAGAACTCAAAGAAGAGATTAATCTTCTAAGTTTTATTTTCTTTATCTACGGTTTTGTCGGAATGGCTTGGATTCCAAGATTTCCTGAAGTGAAAGCTTTTCTCGGACTTACTAATGGTCAATTCGGCACCATCATGAGCACTGCAACCCTGGGAGCGCTGACGAGCTTGTTCACAATGGGACATGTGATTCACAAAGTCGGCGCTAAGAAAATCTTGCTCTTTAGCCAACTAACAACGGCCTTCTGGTTGATAGTTATTCTAAATTTCAGATCTACGCCACTGTTCATCATTGGAAATATTATTGTTGGATTCTCAATCTCTGCCTATCACCTATCTGCAAATGCTCATGCTTTTAATGTGCAAGATAGAACTGGCGGTCTCATCCTCACTCGCTTCCATGGAATGTGGGCGCTAGGAGTTGTTTCAACCGCTCTACTCTCAGGAATACTTGTTGAATTTGTTTCTCTGCAGGTGCATATAGAAGTATTGATGGCGATTACAACAATTGTCTTGCTCTTTGTATTGAAAAGAATTGGTCCTGCTTTAGATAAACCACATATGAAGAGTGATGACGACTTAACTCTTAAGCAGATGGTTACGACTTTTAGAATCGATTGGCTGCCAAGTCTGGGCTTGCTCGCTGTAGTTTTACTTGAGTGGTCAACCTCAGATTGGGCCACTATCTATACTCGCGAAGAGATTGGAATGCGCCCAGGTTTGGCCGCGCTTCCTTATGTAGTTTTTATGGCGATGATGATTCTTGGAAGGCTCAACGGTGTAAAGATTTCTGCAAAACTTGGAAATTACAAAATGATTCGAGATTTTTCTCTATTTGGGTCAGTTGGATTTCTGGTATTTATTTGGCCATCACACCTACTTCGTGACTCACATCAATTCTTAGCTTTTATTCTCACGTTACTGGCCTTTGCGTGTGCAGGATTAGGGTGTTCCACACTTGCCGCTGCATTTTTAAGTTCAGCTACTTCTCGCTCGAAGCTGCCTAATGCAGTAGTTGTGGGTCAAGCAGGAATCTTGCTGAACAGCACATCTTTCTTTATTAAATCTCTTATTGCTTGGGTTGCTCAGTGGACTGGATCGCTAGCAGTGGCGCTAACGATTCCGGCGCTTGTGTTTTTATCTGCAAGAGTCTTCTCAAAAGTTGTTAAAGAAAAATAAAAAGTAAGAATCAGCCAGAACCTTCTGTGTTGCCGGCTTCAGCTGCGCGAACATCAAAAATTCGGTACTTATCAATAGCCTCTTGTACAACTGAGCTCTTCACTTCGCCAGATTTAGCGAGTTCAGCCAGTGTTGCCACAACAATTGACTCAGCATCGACATTGAAATGACGACGAAGTGCGCCGCGAGTATCGGAGAGTCCAAAGCCATCTGTTCCAAGTGAAACAAATGAGTTTGGAACCCATGGAGCGATCTGATCTTGGACTGCTCGCATGTAGTCACTTACTGCAATTACAGGACCTTCGCTTCCGCGAAGTTTATTTGCTACATAAGATTCACGCGCATCACGTGGATTAAGAAGATTATGACGATCAACTGCAAGTCCATCGCGGCGAAGTTCATTCCAAGAAGTTACCGACCAGACTGATGCATTTACGTCCCAATCTTGCTTAAGAAGATTCTGTGCCTTTAACGCCCAGTTAACTCCAACACCCGATGCAAGAATTTGTGCGTTCTTCTTTCGTCCGTGGTTTGCTGGTTTAAGTAAGTAAATTCCCTTCAGAAGGCCTTCGACATCAAGGTTTGCTGGCTCTTCTGGGTGGATATATGGCTCGTTGTAAACAGTGAGGTAGTAATAAATGTTTTCACTGTTCTCGCCATACATACGACGAAGACCATCCTTAACGATGTGTCCCAGTTCGTATGCAAAGGCTGGATCGTAAGCAACCACAGCAGGGTTAGTTGAAACCAGTAGCGGTGAGTGACCATCTTCGTGCTGCAAACCTTCGCCGTTAAGAGTTGTGCGACCAGCCGTTGCACCAACTACGAATCCACGTGAAAGTTGGTCAGCAGCCGCCCAGAAAGCATCTCCCGTGCGCTGGAATCCAAACATTGAATAGAAGATGTAAATAGGAATCATCGGTTCGTCATGTGTCGAATACGAAGTTCCAACTGCAGTAAATGATGCGACAGAACCTGCCTCATTAATTCCCTCGTGAAGAATTACACCCGAAGTGGATTCTTTGTAGGAAAGCATTAAATCGCGGTCAACTGCTGTGTATTGCTGACCATGTGGAGAGTAAATCTTTAGCGTTGGGAAGAGTGAATCCATTCCGAAGGTGCGAGCTTCATCAGGAATAATTGGAACAATTCGTGCACCAAGTCCTGGTTCTTTCACTAAATCTTTAAGCATTCGAACAAAGGCCATCGTTGTGGCAACTTCTTGATGACCAGAGCCACGTTTTACAGATTCGTAAGCTTTCTCAGATGGTTGTTCGAGTGGACGCGAAACTGAACGACGGCGTGGAATCGATCCACCGAGTGCTGCACGGCGCTCTGCCATGTATTTAGCTTCAGGTGAATCTGGAGCTGGCTTGTAATAAGGAGGTGTGTATTTATCCAATTGGTCATCTGCAATTGGAATTTCCAAACGATCGCGGAATTCAACAATGTCTTCCAAAGTTAACTTCTTCATTTGGTGAGTTGAGTTTCGGCCTTCGAAGTGCGAACCAAGAGTCCAACCCTTTACAGTCTTAGCCAAAATAACTGTCGGGCGCCCATTCTTTTGTGAAGCCGCTGTATATGCAGCGAAGAGTTTGCGGTAATCATGACCACCGCGCTTTAGGCCCCAGATCTGATCATCTGTCCAACCAGAAACCATTGCCGCAGTGCGTGGATCGCGACCAAAGAAGTTCTCGCGGACATATGCACCGCTCTCTGACTTCATTGTTTGGTAATCACCATCGAGAGTCTTATTCATCAAGTTAACAAGTGCGCCTTCGCGATCTTGTGAAAGTAGTGGATCCCATTCGCGACCCCATACAACCTTGATAACGTTCCATCCTGCGCCACCAAAGATTGATTCGAGCTCTTGAATAATTTTTCCGTTACCGCGGACAGGACCGTCTAGGCGCTGCAAGTTACAGTTAACAACAAAAGTTAGATTGTCGAGATTTTCACGCGAAGCTAAACCAATCGCTCCAAGTGTGTCGACTTCGTCAACTTCACCGTCGCCAAGGAATGCCCAAACGTTCTGATCGCTTGTGTCTTTAATGCCGCGATTATGTAAGTAGCGATTAAAGCGCGCTTGATAAATAGCATTAATTGGACCGATACCCATAGAAACTGTTGGAAACTGCCAGAAATTTGGCATCAAACGTGGGTGCGGATAAGACGAGAGTCCGCCACCTTCGTGTGAAACTTCTTGGCGGAATCCATCTAGTTGGTGTTCAGTAAATCGACCTTCAAGGAATGCGCGTGAATACATTCCTGGGCTTGCATGGCCCTGGAAAAAGATTTGATCTCCGCCACCTGGATGATCCTGGCCTCGGAAGAAGTGGTTAAAACCAACTTCATATAGAGATGCTGAGGATGCGAATGAAGAAATGTGTCCGCCAACGCCAATTCCTGGGCGCTGGGCACGGTGCACCAACATCGCCGCGTTCCATCGCACAAATCCACGGATGCGACGTTCAATTGCTTCGTCTCCAGGAAATGGCGGCTCGTTTTCTGGAGTAATTGTGTTGATGTAATCAGTTGTGCGAAGAGTTGAAATTCCAATATTTTCTTCATGTGCGCGTTGCAAAAGTTTGAGCATTAAGTAACGAGCACGAACAGGTCCTGCACTTTTAAGAGCTGCATCAAATGATGCTTGCCATTCCGCAGTTTCGGCCGGGTCCGTGTCTACCAACTGCCCGATGACCTGATCTGGGGTCTTAAAGGAATCACTCATAGGCTTATTCTCGTGCCAACGGCTACCTAGCGCAAAATTAAGAACGGCAAGCCCTTGTCATACTTCATTCCATCATGTGGACTTATCCAGTGCCACAACGCTTGGGATTGAAGAAAGGTGACCTAGTACTGGAGGTCGGTTCTGCCGCGGACTGTGACGAAAGCTTACGCAGTGCGATCTCGAAGATAACAGGTACAAAATTTCTCAATGGCAAAGCTGAAGAAGTCGTTGATGCAGTAATAATTTGGTGGCGTGATGGGGATGGAGATCTCGTCGATGAATTAATGGATGGCCTCACTTATCTATCTGAAACAGGACCGATCTGGGTACTCACCCCAAAAGTTGGTCGTGATGGCCATGTTGAGCCAAGTGATATTCAAGATGCGGCGCCAACTGCAGGCCTTAGCCAAACTTCAACAATCGCAGTTGCACTCGATTGGACTGCAACTCGCCTAGTGGCACGTAAGGCAACCAAGCGATAGATTTGGCACATGACGCTAACAATTGGAAATGCAGCACCAAACTTTGAACTAAAAGATCAGCACGGAGCAAATGTTTCGCTCTCTTCTTTTAAAGGAAAGCAGAACGTAGTTGTTCTCTTTATTCCATTTTCATTTACCGGAACATGCACTGGCGAACTTTGCGCAATCCGCGACGACCTTGCAGCTTTCCAAAACGATAACGTTCAAGTGTTAGCAATTTCTTGCGATTCAATGCACACACAAAGAATCTTTGCTGAGCAAGAGGGTTACAAGTTTCCTGTCCTCTCAGACTTCTGGCCACATGGTGCAACTGCAAAGGCATATGGAATCTTCAATGAAGATCTTGGTTGTGCAATGCGCGGAACTTTTATCATCGATAAAGAAGGCATTGTTCGCTGGACTGTAGTAAATGGCCTAGGAGATGCGCGCAACTTAGGCGACTACAAGACCGCAATCGCTGCCCTTTAATTAAGGTAGTATTTGCTCCGCAACAAACCGGGTGCTTAGCTCAGTGGTAGAGCGTCTCGTTTACACCGAGAATGTCGGGGGTTCGAAACCCTCAGCGCCCACAAAAGAATTAAATAGTAATTGGGAGGACAAATGAAAGCCTCTCCAGCAGACCAACGATCAATTCTTGATATTCAGAACTTTGACTTCACGACTTCGACTCTCAACAACAAAGCCACAATCCTTCCTGAGATAGCCCAGATCTCATCGCTTACAATTAAGCAGAACAATGCACGCGACTTACGTATTGCTGCTGAGACAGAGTTAAGCGATGTAAAACGCGAACTTGCTAGAGCAGAAGGCGATGTTGAGCAGATAGTTACACGCATCAACCGCGACGAAACTCGCCTGTCTTCTGGTCAAGGCGCTGCAAAAGAGTTAGAGCAGTTACAACACGAATTAGGCACACTAGGTACTCGTCGCTCCGAACTTGAAGAAGTCGAACTCGAAGTAATGATGCGAGTTGATGGAATTAAAGAACGTATTGAATCCCTAAAGAATGAAGAAGCTGCTTTTGGCCTAGAGATAGCAAACCTTGAAATTGCTAAAGAGAACGCCCTTACGGTTATTGGTTCAGATATCGCCGCGCTTGATGAAGATCGAAAGCGTACTGTTGCATCTGTTAACCCCGAATTGATTGCTCTTTATGAAAAGATTAGGGCCGGAAATAACGGAACAGGGGCGGCTGCACTCGTGGGAAATCAATGCAAGGGTTGTCACTTAACTCTTAACACAGTTGAACTGCAGAGAATCTCTGGGCTACCCGAAGATGAATTAGTCCGCTGCGAAGAATGTCGCTGCATATTGGTGCGAGGACTTTAATTTATGGCACGACGCTTTCGATTAACAGCAGATGGTGGCTCACGCGGCAATCCAGGAGCTGCTGGCTACGGCGCAGTTGTAAGTGAGAATGGAAATATTCTCGCCGAACTTTTTGATGTCATTGGCATTGCAACAAATAACGTTGCCGAATATAGCGGGCTACTTGCTGGCCTTACACATATTCACTCGCTAGATCCACAGGCAACAGTTGAAGTAGCGATGGATAGCAAGCTTGTTGTGGAACAGATGTCAGGCCGTTGGCAAATTAAACATGCAGATATGCGCGACCTTGCTAAGAAGTGCCGCGATGCGCACCCAGCTGCAAACGTTACTTATTCATGGATTCCTCGTGATGAAAATTCACATGCAGATCGTTTGGCTAACAAAGCACTCGATGGTGGAGCATCACACACTCCACCGAAAGTTGTGCAGCAAAACTTCTTATCTGATCGCCTTCGAAGCGATGAAGTTCCGACGATGATTTACTTAATTCGCCATGGCGAAACAATTCTTACGCCAGAGCGCAGATTTTCAGGGGTTGGTTCACTGGATCCAGAGCTGACAAAAGATGGCCAAGAACAAGCAGCTCGCGTTGCTAAAGAAATTGCAAAGCTAGAACCAGAAGTGCTGATTGCTTCTCCGCTTGCGCGCACAAAACAAACAGCAGAGGCGATTGCAAAGACAACTGGCCTTCAAATCATTTTTGATGAAATTTGGTACGAACTTTCATTCGGTGCATGGGATGGATTCTCACTTGATGAAATCCGCGCCCAGCATCCAGGGGAGTATCAGGCCTGGCTTAACTCAACTTCATATGCACCAGAAGGTGGCGAGTCCTACGACCAAGCTGCAATCCGCGTTGATGAAGCGTTAGAAAAACTTGTTGCACAATATCCGGGTAAGCGAGTTGCAGTAGTTACGCATAACGGTGTCATCAAGAGCGCAGTGAAGTTAGCCCTTAACGCACCGGCACAATCTGTTTTCCATATGGATGCTGGCCCTTGTTCAATTACAACTATTTCAATTTGGCCATCAGATGGCCTTCGCGCAGTTCGCAGTATGAACGAGCGCGGACACCATCGCTGATACGGCGTATCCAATGAAGCAGAACAGCAGCGTTGTTGTTATTCCCACCTACAACGAAGCTGATTCACTTGAAAAACTTTTGCCCGATCTTCTTTCACTCGATGTGGACATTCTGATTGTTGATGATTCATCCACTGATGGCACAATCGAGGTCGCCAAAAAACTTAATGCGCAAAATCGAATATCTTTTATTTCTAGACCAAGCAAGTTAGGTCTTGGAAGTGCTTATCTTGCTGGTTTCAAACGTTGCCTAGAACTTGGCTACGACGAGATTGTTCAGATGGATGCTGATGGATCCCATCAAGTTAGAGACTTAGTAAAGTTGCGTGAAGTTGTGACAAGTAATCCTTTAACCGACCTTGTAATTGGGTCGCGTTGGATACCTGGCGGAAAAGTAGAGAACTGGGCTAAGCGCCGCGAACTTCTTTCACGAAGTGCAAATAGTTATTCAAAATGGATCCTTGCAACAAAAGTAAACGATATGACTTCAGGGTTTCGTATCTACCGCCTCTCACTCCTAAAGAAAATGAATTTAAAGGGCATTAAATCTCAGGGCTATGGATTTCAAATAGAGATGACTCGTGAAGCACTTCGTGTTGGAGCCGCCATTACAGAGGTCCCAATTACTTTTATCGAGCGCACGATGGGCAAGAGCAAGATGAGCAACAAGATTGTTCGCGAAGCAATTGTGAACGTAACCAAGTGGGGTTTAATCCGCTTTTGGAGTCGCAGCTAACTGTCGTATCCTTATCACCTGGAAGAGTCGCCCGGATCACCGCGTTACGAAAGTACCGAGGAAAGTCCGGACTTCAC
>CAIMUD010000182.1 GCA_903844585.1 uncultured Actinomycetes bacterium
AGTTAAACGGAAACCAAAAATTCCGCGCTTACCTTTAACCGTGATTGAGGAATCAACATCTTGCATCACCAGTGCAATTACAGTTTTTTCACTCCAAGCTCGAACATTTAGAAGTCGTGCAAGAATCTTTGGATTCTTTAGGAAAATTTTCCACCATTGCCTACGGCGATCACTTGGCGAGTGAGAATCAGTCATTATTGTTTGAAGCAGTCCCATTGCATTGCTACCTTTGCCGTATCTCACTGGTTCGATATGCGTGTGTTCATCTGGGAAGAATGAAGATGTGATCGCGCTACCTTCGCTGAAATCTATTTCTTTTGAATCCATCAGCGCACCAGTGAGGGCTTCGCTATTTGTACGAGATAACTCGCCTAAACGGCTCGAGATTTTAGGTAAGCGACCCTTTGCTTTTAATTTGTGAAGAAGCTTCTGGGTATTAAATGTTCCTGCAGCGACAACTAGTTCTTTTGCAAGGAATTCTTGTCGCCCTGCACGAATGATCCATTTACCATCTTCGCGTTGCCAGAATTCACTAACAGTTGTGCGTGGGAATACTTCTGCTCCAGCTTTTTCGGCAAGACCTAAGTAATTCTTTGGAAGTGTGTTCTTGGCGTTGTGTCTGCAGCCGGTCATACATTCACCGCAATTTGTACATCCAGTTCGAACTGGACCAACGCCGCCAAAGAATGGATCTGACTTCTTTATGCCGGGACCTTCTCCAAAATAAATACCAAGTGGTGCCATCTTGAATGAATGGCCAACGCCCATTTCTTGCGCAGCATGCTTCATCGCCGCATCGCTATTTGAAAAGAATGGATTTTCAATAACACCAAGCATGCGTCGTGCTTGGTCATACCAAGGTGTTAGCTCGCTCTTCCAATCAGTAATGGAAGCCCACTGCGGATCTTGAAAATATTTATCGCCAGGTTGATACAAGGTGTTGGCATAAACGAGTGAACCTCCGCCAACTCCTGCACCGCATAGAACCAATACATCTGGAAGAAAGTGAATGCGCTGGATTCCATGAAGTCCGAGTTTTGGCGCAAAAAGAAACTTATTTAGCCGCCAAGAAGTCTTTGGAAAATCAGAATCTTCAAATCTCTTTCCGGCCTCTAATATCCCGACGGAATAGCCTTTTTCAGTCAGTCGAAGCGCAGTAACCGAACCACCAAAACCAGATCCGATTACTACGACGTCGAACTGTTTCATATCTTAAGAGTATTCAATTCTTCAACTGAGATATCGCTTGAATCTTCTTCGCGGATATTCCAAGAAGTTCCATAAGACTCTAAGAGATCCAAGAATGGTTTTGCTTCAAACCATTCTGGACCATTAACACCCTCAGGAACCCACGTACCTTTATGGATTAATTCCATAGCGATTACTGGATTAATAGCGGTCTGCCAAACAACGGCTTGATCTCCGTATTCAGACATTGACCACGCATTATCAACAACGTTATAGATGTAACAGGCATAAGGCTTTCCTTCTTTATTTAAACCTCTAACAAGTGCACCAGCACAAGTCTTGCCCTTCATTCGCTCGCCAAGTGTTGCTGGATCTGGAAGTGATGCAGCAAGGAGATCTCGAGGTGAGACTTGGTGACCTTGAACGTCAACAGTCTCCTTGCGATCCATGCCGAGCATGTGAATTGTCTTGAGCGTTGTAATGAATTGCGCACCAAGCCCATACTTAAAGTTAACTTTCTTAGCGTCAACTTTCTGTGGAATTAGTACAACTTCTTCGTGCTCAACGTTTACACATTCAACAGGGCCTATTCCTTCTGGGAAATCAAAAGTTTCAATCTCACTAAATGGCTCAGTTGTGTACCAACCGCGTCCATCTTCCCAAACCAGCGGTGGATTCAGGCATTCTTCGATTGTTGTCCAGATTGAAAATGAAGGAGCAAAGTCTGCACCTTCAACAACCAAGTTTGATCCGTCTAAAACAGTGAGTGAATCAATACGGCTAAAGAGATGGTCAGATGCATAGCGCGCAAAGACATCGCTCATGCCTGGCTCAATTCCCATTCCAACGAGTGCGAAAATCTTTCGCTCACACCAATTCCAGTCACGAGCGAATTGCTCGTCGCCCAGCTTCACACCAGTCTCTGAATTCGGATAGTGAGGATGTGGACGTGAAAGTGACATAGCCATATCCATGTAATTAACGTTTTCAATTTCACACGCTAAAAAGATTGGCATAACAAAACGCGGATCTACCGCGTTGATCACAATATCGGGATTGGCTTTACGAATCAGCGCACGTACATCCTCGAGTTCTGCAGCATTCACCTCCGCTGCGGAGAATCGTGAGTCATTTACTTTAGTTACGGCTGCTTCAGCACGTGACAGATTGCGGTCAGCAATAACCATCGACGTAATAAATTTTCTACGTGATGCGATATTTGCGATTGCACTGCCAACGCCGCCTGCGCCAATAACGAGCGCTTTCATGGTGGCCTCTCAATATAAGTTACGCGTCATAATCGAATTACTATGACTGCTTTGTGAGCATAGGTTACCGCTCGTATAACCTTCTGCCAATACGTATGCGTATTTATGCAAGTCCCTGTAGCTCAGTGGATAGAGCAACCGCCTCCTAAGCGGTAGGTCGCCGGTTCAACTCCGGCCAGGGACACAAATTAATTTCAATTTAAAATATTTGATTAAGAAAAAATTACTGTGCGATGACCAACGACAAAGATTCGGTCCTCTGCATAAAGTTTTACCGCTTTTGCCAATACGCGACGCTCGATATCTCGTCCGAGAGCAATGAGCTCTTCAGGTGTCGATGAATGCGTTACATGTGCAACATCTTGTTCGATGATTGGGCCCTCATCTAAGTCAGCAGTTACAAAGTGAGCCGTTGCGCCAATAATTTTTACGCCACGATCATGAGCCTGGTGATAAGGCTTTGCACCTTTAAATCCAGGTAAGAAAGAGTGGTGAATATTAATAATTTTGCCAGGGAGTGAAGCGCAGAATTCTGAAGACAAGACTTGCATATAACGAGCAAGCACCACAAAATCAATTTTGAGTTTCTTGATTTGTTCTTGAATTAGATTCTCTTGATCTGCTTTTGCAGAAGTTGCAACTGGAAGATACATAAATGGAATTCCGTGAGATTCAACTAAAGCACGAAGATCTTCGTGATTTGAAATCACCAGAGGAATTTCGATTGGAAGTTCGTTTAATTCGAGTAGGTACATTAGATCTCGAAGACAGTGGCTCTCTTTAGTTACAAGAATGAGTGCACGTGGTTTTTGATCTGTTGGTCGAATATGCAAAGCTGGAGAGAATCGAGTTAATCCATCGCTTAAACTTGCAGTTGCGCGTTCGAGCCCCTGCGCGGATTCGAAACGTGTACGCATAACAAATGTATTTGTCGCGTGATCAGTGAACTGCTGATTCTCAATAATATTTCCATCGCAAGCTAAAACAGCGCTCGTCATCGCATGGACAATGCCTGGTTGATCTGCGCACTTAAGCGTTGCGATGAGGTCCATCAGGAGAGAATATCGGTTCAGCTCAAATTAAAAAAATACAGCGTACGATTGGAACACAATGAGCAGCATATTCCCAAGCACAACTGATGACGAACGCGATCCTCGAGAAGATTCAACCGAGGAATCAAAACGGTTGGAAGAAATCAAAGGGGATAAGCCTCCCCACCACGACGATTAATTATTCAGATTTTGCGGGCGTTGCAGGAGTTGCTGGTTTTGTGACTGAATCAGTTTTATAAAAACCTGATCCTTTGAATACAACTCCGACTGCTGAATAGACTTTACGAACTTCGCCCTTGCATTCTGGGCAAATAGTCAGTGGCTCATCTGAAAAAGACTGGACAGCTTCGAATGCGTGGTCGCAAGAATTACATGCATATTGGTAAGTAGGCACCTTGCTCCGCCCTTCATTCGAATATTTCTCAATTGGTTCTAAATTGGACTAGTGGTTAAGTCTAAGGAAGTGAGACGATAGAGGCGAATTGAAGGCCTACATAGGAAGAGGATCTGTGAAACTCTCATCAGCCGCACGCATTTTAGCGGTGCTGGGCATCGCTGTTTTAACGGTCGCGCCCGCCTCAGCCAACACTTTAGTTTCTACCAGCCCAGTATCTGGTGCAACTATTAAGACAGCACCGAGTGCAATCACAATTACAACTGAACTGCCATTGCTTGATGCAGGAAATGAAATAGTTGTAACCGATCCTTCTGGAGCACGCGTTGATGATGGAACTTTAACAATTGTCAATAACGAAATTGTTGCCGGTATGAAAGCAATTTCAGTCCCAGGTATTTATAAAATTACTTATTCGTTGCTGGCAGAAAATGATGTGCCTCTCAATGGCAGTTACACCTTTAACTATTCAACGCCGGTCCTAGAAACCCCAACAGCATCTCCAGAACCAACTACGCAAGGGAAAATTGCTGGCAATAATATTGGAACAAGTATTTTTGCAATTGTACTTTTATTACTTGCGGTACTTGTAACTTTCGGACTCGCCTTATATGCCAGAAGGTTATATAGAGACCGATGAAACTATTAGCAGCGGGAATTACCACTGCAAATCCTCTGATTGACTCCTTATCTACTGTAAGTAGATTCATTTCAATCACAGCCAGTTTTGCAACTGTAGGCGCGCTCTTAGCTATGGGCTTTTTACTATTTGATAAAGGCGGATTCCTGGGATTAACAGCGCTAAAACTTCGGGTCGTCGCATCGGTTTCTGCTTTAACATGGTTTATTGCAAGCGCGGCTCTTGTCATAACAAGCGTTGCAAATATTCTCGGCACTTCACTAAGTGATGCTTTTGATTTAAATACACTTAGGTCTTTCTTAACGCAAGTAACACTTGGTCAATATATGTTCTTTCAAACGCTAGTGGCAGCGCTAGTTGCTGTTGCTGTTCTACCAATCAAAAAAACGGGTGGAGCAATCGCGCTCCTATTGCTTTCAATTATTGGAATAATCGCGCCTGTTTTTCAAAGCCACTCAGCATCTAGTGGTTCACACGCACTTGCTATCGGTTCACTAGCTATCCACGTTATAGCGCTAGCTTTTTGGGTAGGCGGCGTTATCGCAATTGCTCTCTTAGATAACGCTGATAGATCGATTGCGCTACCAAGGTTTAGCGCATTAGCGCTCTGGGCTGCAATCGCGGTCGTCGCTAGCGGAAGTGCAAATGCATGGGCACGAATGAATTTTGCGGCGGCATGGGAAACGGGCTATGCAAAAGTATTAATTTCTAAGGTTTTATTAACGGCGATTCTTCTCTACTTTGGTTATGAGAATAGAAAGAACTTAGCGCGCAAAAATTCGATCGATATGAAGGCCCTAGTTCAACTTATCTTTGCAGAAGTTTTTGTAATGATTATCGCGACTGTTCTTGGTTCGTGGCTTTCTTCACACCAGAGCCCAACCCCAAAAATTGAACCAGCCTTTGATGCTGCAGTTGCTGTTGCTGGTATTTCTAATCCAGGAGCACCAAATTTATGGAAACTCCTAACGCTTTACGATCCTGACGCATTTATCTTGGGCGCCATCATCGTTGCTGTTGCACTTTATATTAAGGGTGTCCGGGTACTTAGTAAGCGTGGAGATTCATGGCCAGTTGGACGCACTGTTGCATTTGCTCTTGGGATTGCCGCGATTGATTTTGCAACAAGTGGCGGACTCGGTGTGTACGCAAAGTTTTCATTTGAATATCACATGATTGCTCACATGGTTTTGGGAATGATTGCGCCAATTGGAATTGTGCTTGGAGCACCAATAACACTTGCACTTCGCACACTGCCTATAGGGCGAAACCCCGAAGAAAGAGGGGTCAGAGGAACGCTCATTACTCTGATGCATTCAAAGACAACTTCACTAATCACAAATCCAGTTGTAGTTCTTGCAATTTTTGATGGTTCACTTTTTATCCTGTACTTCACCTCACTCTTCGGCGGAATGATGCAATCGCATGCAGGGCATCTCTTTATGAATGTACATTTCATACTTGCAGGGATTCTCTTCTTCCATGTGATTATTGGCGTTGATCCGAACCCTAGAAAAGTTCCGCATATTGTGAGAATCGTTATCCTTTTTGCTGCGATGAGTATTCATGCCTTCTTCTCAATTGCTCTTATCTCAACATCAACACTTCTTGATCAGGGTTATTACAAATCACTTGAAAGCCCATGGTTAGGAGATTTACTTGCAGATCAACATGCAGGAGGATCAATTGGATGGGCCATGGGAGAAATACCAATTCTTCTCGCACTCGTTGCAACATTTATTCAATGGATGCGTGATGATTCAAGAGAGGCAAAACGAATTGACCGCAATGAAGCGCGCTTAGCTGCTTCGGGTGAGCCAGATGAATTGGCTGAGTACAACCTTTATTTGTCTAGGCTAAATCAGCGTGATGAGAAAACTAGTTCTTAAAGCGCAAAATTAAATCTGGAGTTGCTGCTGCGCCCAGCGCAATATCGTGCGCCTCTCTGGGCAGATCACTACCTGATATTTCATCTGGGTGAATTAGACCAATTTTCCATGCGCGAATAGAAGTTAGCGCCCGATCGTAATAACCGCCCCCTTGTCCTAGTCGATATCCGTTTCGATCAATGCGAAGCGCGGGAACAACAATCAGATCAATGACTTCAGTTGATTGAAGTACGTCACCCAGTGGTTCTAAAATTTTCTTATTTGATTTCAATTGTGATTCATCACCAGACCAAAAAACCCAATCAAGGTGCTGCCCATTAATGCGGGGGAGCAGTAACTTCTTACCGGCTTTTAGGATTCCAGCATTTAACTCTTTAGTACTTGGTTCATCGCCATAAGAAATATAACTTGCAATAGTTTGGGCGGCGATAAATTCGGGTGTGGTTAGAAGATGAGTAAAAGTATGGGGGACGTACCTTTCATGGCGTTCATGACGGTAGCGAGTACGCAATTGATTCTTAATATCTTTATCACTCATGCAAATCCCCAATAAGTAAGCCCGAAACAAGTATGGTGTGATTATGGCAGAGCAAGTACGCGTAGATGAGTTCCTCGCCGAACTCCTAGCAATTTGCCGCCCTCTCGAACCATTTAATATGGCACTTTTAGATGCGCATAACGCAACTCTTGCAGAAGATATATATGCAGGCGAACGCCTCGTACTTAAAAAGGGTTCACGAATTCGTTCTACTCAAATTGGTCTTGCAGCTTCGATTGGAAGAGATCATCTTCCGACAAGACCGCATCCTCGCGTCGTTGTTTTATCTGCAGGCCCAGATCTAGTTGCACCAGGAAAAGATTTAGAAATTGGCGAAGAGTACGAGACGAATTCTTGGCTACTAACAACGGCTGTGCGCGAAGTTGGAGCTGTTGCATATCGAGTGCACACAATTCCAGATGATGAAGAGCAGCTACAAGCTGTAATCGAAGACCAGCTTGTGCGCGCGGACCTCATCATCATTAGCGGCGAGCGTCATAATGATTCATTCGATTTAATAACCCGAACTCTTTCGCGAATTGGCGAAATAAGAATTGCAGATATAGCAATTGAATCCAGCGGGCGACATAATTACGGTGTAATAGGTCCAGATAAAACTCCAGTCGTTACTTTGCCTGGAGATCCGATAGCTGCATATATTTCATTTGAACTTCTCATTCGCCCAATGATCCGTACGATGCTTGGGGCATCAACACTTCACAGGCCATCAGTTAAAGCAAAACTTGAAAAGCCTGTTAAGTCATCCGGTGGATTTCGTTCTTATGTGCGCGCAGTTTTATCGGAAGACGGAAAGTCTGTTCTGCCACTTAATGAAACTGGTTATAGCGCGCAAGACGAACAAGCTGCGCTTTCGGATGCAAATTCTTTTATTGCAGTTCCTGAAGGAGAAACGGAGATTGCTGCCGGAAAAGAAGTCACCGTTGTGGTTCTAGAGCGCAGATATATTTAAATGAATTCACGCTGGCCCATCACTCTGCAAAGTAATGAAATCACATTGCAGCCACTTCGCTTCCGTGATCGAGGTAGATGGGCAAACGTGAGAGCCGAAAATCGCGAATGGTTATCACAGTGGGAGGCAACTCTTCCAAGAGTTCCTGGTATGGAATTTTATCAACAACTCCCTTCATTTTTAGAAATGTTGCGTTCTATAAATTACGAAGCAAGAAATGGACGCTCATACTCACTAATGATTTGGCACGAAAACAATTTGATTGGCCAAATAACTATGGGTGGCGTTACTTATGGAGCAATGCGTGGGGCGCACATTGGATACTGGATTGATCGCAACTATTCAAACCGAGGATTTACAACGTCAGCTGTGAGCCTATTAACCCAATACGGATTTAGTGAATTAAAGCTGCACCGTATTGAGATCAACGTACGCCCCGAAAACGCTGCATCAATTCGCGTAGCCGAAAAGGCGGGCTATGTTTTCGAAGGGGTACGCCCACGGTTTCTGCACATCGATGGCGCATGGCGAGACCACCACTGTTTCGTAAAAGAAAATGAGCTAATTATTTAGCGATTTTTAGGCCCTGAAATCCACGAAGGTTCAAGGGTGCTCCTCTAATCTAGATACATCATGGCTTCAGGAATCATCTACCTCGCAATAATTGGCATGTGGGTTGCCTATTTTTTGCCTCGCTGGGTACATGATCGAAATGAGTTTTCTGGAAAGAGCGTAGAGAAATATAAGAGCGCACTTCGAGTGGTTGCTAACTCAACTCCAGGATCTAGTTCGAATTCCGGAATCTTAAATATTGATTTGGACCATGAAGCAAAAGTTGCTCAACGACTTATGCGCAGAAGAATTATTTTTTCAATAATCACACTCTCATTAATCATGACAATGGCAGGTGCATATATGCAAACTTTGGCGTATTCATTTATCGCTCTTCCGGTGGCTGGCTTCTTTTTATATATTGCATATGTCAGGCGTCAAGAGAACACTGAACGCATACAACAGCGACGAGTCAAGAATTTGCATCGCGAATCGTCAGGTGTTTCTTCAACAAATCTTGCAGATGTGGTTGCACCTAAACCTTCAACTGAACATTGGATCCCGCTTTCGGAGCGCGAACTTTCAGGGGTTGTAATTCTTCCTAAGGGAACAGCAGCAGCAAATAGAAATGAATGGGAACCAAACTCTGTTCCGGTGCCTACTTATGTAAACGCTCCAAAGGCTGTGACTCCAAAGCGAGTAATTGATTTAACTAACCCTGGCGAATGGACAGAGGAGCAAGAACGACTTGAACGTGAAGCTCTTGCTGCTGCAGCGCCGTCTCGCGATGAAGTATTTGATCAGCAATTAGCAGATGAAGCTGTTGATAAAGTGCGTAAAAATCGCGCAGCAAATCAGTAGGTAATTAGATCCAAGAAGGCAACCACATGTGTTGTCGCCAAGCGTCATACGTGATTACATCCGCAGTGTAAAGCGGCATGAAGTAAATGAAGTTGAGCGCAATTACGATTAATAGCGCAGCCATAAGTGATATTGCTACGCGACTATTTTTTGCTTTTTCAAACCAGAGCCAAGCGCAATAAGTGAGTGCAAGAATCAAAAAAGGTTCGAAAACAATTGCATAAAAAGAAAAAACTGTTCGTTTTTGAAAGAAGAACCAAGGCAGATATCCAGCAACCAAACCACTCATAATTAAAGTGAGCGCTGGATCAATTCGTCTTTCGAATAAAGATTTAGTCCAAATTGCTACAACTACACACAATGCAATTGTCGCACTCCACCATAAGAGCGGAGTGCCCAGTGCTAGAACTTCTTGTGCGCATGCATCAGCTCCGCACCCTTTGGGGGATTCATAAAAGAAAGAAGTAGGGCGCCCCATCACTAACCAACTCCAAGGATTTGCTTGGTAACTGTGTTTATCTGTTAGCCCAGTATGAAATCCAAGCATTTGCTTGTGATAGTAAATAAATGAAGTTATTGGGTTGCTTGACCAATCACGATCCCAACCCCGATTGCTCTTAAACCAGCCAAACCATGAAGTTACATAGATGGACAGAGGAAGTAGACCATATTGAGCAGCGACTATCGCGCTTGGTTTTAGAAGTCGCTTCCCACTCCCGCTAGTAAAGACTTTGTAAAGTGAAATAAATCCAAATACCGCAACAAAGTAGAGAGCGCTCCACTTTGTTCCGAGCGCCAATCCGAAGAATAGTCCGGTAAACCAGTGCCATTCTTTGATGAAGAAATAAGCAGCTAATAAAATAAAAAACGCTAAGAAATTATCTAATAAAGCAGTGCGCGAATGCACAAGTGCCAATCCATCAAGGGACATCAGCGCACTAGCAAGAATTGTTAAAACCTGGGAATGGAAGAGTTCGTGCGCGATAAGTGCGATGAGAACAATCATGAGAGTGCCAACTAGCGCACTCATAAATCTCCAACCAAAAGAGTCGTTGCCAAAGAATTGGATTCCAGCTCCAATTAGCCATTTACCTACTGGCGGATGAACGATGAATTCTGGTTTGAGCCCATCAACTTCTACGCCGTATTTCAGTAGATCTCGTGCACCGTCAACATAATAAATTTCATCAAATACGAGTGAGTTGGGTCTGCCCAAGTTGATGCTGCGCAGTAAGAATGAGTAGAGAGTGATTACTCCTACAAAAATTATCTGCATGAGATAAGAGTAAGTGTGATTAAGTGAAAAAACTGAGAAGATAGCGCCATGGCCCTTACTCTTGCTGCAACCCCGCTTGGTAATCCTGGGGATGCAAGTCCACGGCTTAAGCGCGCCATTGAGAGCGCAGAAATAATTGCTGCCGAGGATTCGAGGAGATTTCATAGACTTTGCTCTGATATTGAAATCACTTTTACTGGGCGAGTTATTTCTTTTTTTGACGGAAACGAAACTGCACGCACCGAAGAAGTTTTACAACTGCTTCGAGAGGGCAAAAACGTATTAGTTGTTTCTGATGCAGGAATGCCAACAATTAGTGATCCAGGATTTAGGCTGATGCGAGATGCCATTGCAGAAAATATTGATGTAAAAGTTATTCCTGGTCCAAGTGCGCCAACGATGGCAGTTGCACTTTCTGGGTTGCCAACAGATCGATTTACATTTGAAGGATTTTTACCTCGAGCAAGTGGTGCAAGGAACTCTTTGCTTAATTCGCTTAGATTCGAAGAGCGCACGATGGTTTTCTTTGAAGCACCTCACCGATTAAAAGAGTCGCTGCAAGATATATTGGAAGTTTTCGGTTCAGACCGCAAAGGTGCAATTTGTAGAGAGATGACAAAGACTTACGAAGAGACCATTCGCGCAAACGCAGCAGAACTTCTTAAGTGGGCATCTGCGAATGAAATCTTGGGTGAGATAACACTTGTGATTGAAGGCGCGAGCACGGGATCAGCGGCTAAGACTTCTACGGAAATGGTCGCGCGCGTTCGTGAATTTGAAGCCGCGGGGATGGACCGAAAAACAGCAATCGCCACAGTTGCAGAAGAATTTGACCTGCCAAAGCGAACCGTTTATGCAGCAGTTGTTGATGCGAATAAGATGGGCTCGTGAAGTCCTTTTACCTAACTACGCCTATTTACTATGTAAATGATGCGCCGCATATTGGCCATGCATACACAACAGTTGCAGGCGATGTTCTTACTCGTTGGCATCGCCAACGTGGAGAATCTGTTTGGTTTTTAACAGGCACTGACGAACACGGCCAAAAAGTTATGCGCACTGCCGAAGAGAACAACGTTGCGCCCCAGGCTTGGGTAGATCGCTTAGTTGCCGATGCGTGGAAACCAAATTGGACTGCTTTAAACATTGCTAACGATGACTTTATTCGCACAACTGAACCGCGCCATACCGAGCGTGTGCAAAAGTTTCTGCAATCACTTAAGGATTCTGGCCATATATATGCAGGTAAATATGAAGGCCCTTATTGCGTAGGTTGCGAAGAGTTCAAACTTCCTGGTGATCTCATTGATGCTGATGGAGCAAAACTTTGCCCCATTCATAGCAAGCCGGTTGAGATTGTTAATGAAAATAACTGGTTCTTTAAGCTTTCAGCATTTGTCGAGCCACTCCTTGCGCACTACAAAGAAAATCCAGAAGCATGTCAGCCAGAGAGCGCACGTAATGAAGTAGTTTCTTTCCTTGAAGGCGGAGTCTCTGACCTTTCAATTTCTCGCTCAACATTTGATTGGGGAATACCAGTTCCATGGGATACCGATCAAGTTGTCTACGTTTGGTTTGATGCACTTCTCAACTACGCGACTGCAGTTGGCTTAACAGATGCCCCAAATTCAGAAGGTGGAAAGAAGTTCGCTTCCACCTGGCCTGCCGATGTGCATTTAGTTGGGAAAGATATTTTGCGATTCCACGCAGTAATTTGGCCAGCGATGTTGATGGCTGCAGGAATTGCCGTACCAAAGAAAGTCTTCGCACACGGTTGGTTGTTGGTCGGTGGCGAGAAGATGAGCAAGAGCAAGCTCACCGGAATTGCGCCATCAGATATCACCGATCACTTTGGTGTAGATGCATTCCGTTATTACTTCTTGCGCGCGATTCCTTTTGGAAGCGATGGATCTTTCTCTTGGGAAGATATGTCGGCTAGATACACATCCGAGCTAGCAAATGATTTTGGAAACCTCGCCTCGCGTCTTGCTGCAATGGTGGAAAAATATTGCGAAGGAAAACTTCCAGCGAAAAGCACTGATAAAAGTCTTGAGAGCGCACTTTCGGAAACGGTGGCCAAAGCAGATGCTGCAATGGTTGCTCTCGATTTTCAGGGTGGGATAAATACGGTTATGGATTTCTGCAAGAAGGTAAATGGTTATGTAACCGAGAAAGAGCCTTGGATTCTCGCTAAAGACCCAGCGAATAAAGTTGAGTTGGAAGAAGTTTTATATAACACTGCAGAATCACTTCGTGCACTTGCTGTTTTGCTCCACCCAGTGATGCCAGCAACGACAGAAATTTTGTGGGATAGCCTTGGTGCAAATGTTGCAATTGGACCAATTGGCGCCCAAATAATTTCAAGCGTTGCAACGTGGGGTCAGCTTCCACAAGGAACGACAATTACAAAAACTCCCGTTCTTTTTCCACGGCTTGAGATAAAAGAGTAATTTTTATGGCTGACCGCCACAATCGCGATATCGACCGCCAACCCGCACCACTTCCTAAACCTCTTCCAGTTCCAACTGTTGACGCACACGCACATTTAGAAATTGTTACCGATGCTGCGCCAGATTCTCCAGAAGTTCTTAAAGTATTAGATGATGCCAAATCTGTTGGCGTAGATCGCATAGTTCAAGTTGGTTATTCAGCTGAACAATCAAAGTGGTGCGCCGAACTTGCCAGGCTTTATCCAGGTCGCGTATTAGCTGCTGTTGCACTTCATCCAAATGAAGCACCTGTCGTCGCGGATTTAGAAGCTGATTTGAAATTTATTGAAGAACTTGCACAGCAGCCGCGAGTTCGTGCAATTGGTGAAACAGGGCTAGATTATTTTCGAACACCACCAGAGCTTCGAAAGCGCCAACAAGATTCTTTTAAGTGGCATATCGAGCTAGCGAAGAAGACAAATAAGGCGCTGGTTATTCATGACCGTGATTCTCACGACGACGTTCTTTCAATCCTCCTCGAAGTAGGTGCACCCGAGAAAACAGTTTTTCATTGTTTTTCTGGAGATGTCGAAATGGCAAAGACTTGTATCGAACGCGGATACATATTGTCCTTTGCCGGAACTCTCACATTTAAAAACGCTCCAGAACTTCGCGAGGCTGTAAAACTCGTTCCTTACGAACAATTGCTTGTCGAAACTGATTCTCCATTCTTGGCGCCTACTCCGCACCGCGGAGCGCTAAATACTCCAGCGCAGATTGCCAACATTGTTCGCGCAATGGCCGAAGAGCGAAACGAAAGTGTGGGAGCACTTGCTGGCGAGCTATCAAAGAACGCCGAACGTATTTTTGGATCGTTTGCATGAGCCTTCTTGGTGCCGCCGAGATTCGCGAATTAGCTGAAGCGCTCGATTTAAAACCATCAAAGTCACTTGGCCAAAACTTTGTCATCGATGCGAATGTGTGCCGAAAGATTGTGCGAACAGCAGGAGTGACATCGAGTGATATCGCACTAGAAATCGGTCCAGGCCTTGGTTCGTTAACTCTTGCTCTTATGGAGATAGCGAAAGAAGTTATTGCCGTTGAAATTGATTCACGACTTGCCAATCAACTTCCAATTACCGCTGCAGCGCATAGCGAAAAAAATGAACCACTTACAGTTATCAATCAAGATGCAATGACCGTCACTAACTTGCCTGCAGACCCGACAGTGCTTGTTGCAAATTTGCCTTACAACGTATCGGTTCCGGTATTTCTGCATCTTCTTGAAGTTTTTCAAACACTTCGTACTGGCGTCGTTATGGTGCAGGCAGAAGTTGCTGACAGGTTGGCTGCAAAACCAAATTCAAAAGAGTATGGAATACCAAGTGTGAAAGCAGCGTGGTGGGCAGATGTTACGAGCGCGGGATCTGTCTCCCGATCAATATTTTGGCCAGCGCCAAATGTGGATTCAAAGCTTGTTTCATTTACTCGTCGACAAACTCCTGGAGATGAAGTTTTGCGCAAGAAAGTATTTGCAATTATTGATTTAGCTTTTGCACAACGCAGAAAGATGTTGCGCTCTGCGCTTTCGTCTATGTATGGAGGATCAGCTGCAGCAGAGGTTGTTCTTGGGGCAGCAGGAATTGATCCCACCCTTCGAGGTGAGGCGTTAGATATTCACGCCTTCTGCAAAATTGCAGAACAAGGTTTAGGGTCATAGCGTGGCTACAAATTCAGTGACGGTGCGAGTTCCTGCGAAGGTTAATTTGCAGCTTTCAGTTGGGCCAAAAGAAGAAGATGGATTCCATGGTCTTGTCACTGTTTTCCAAGCTATTTCGATTTACGACGATGTAACTATTTCCAAGAGTGATCCTGGAAACGGAATTACCATCAGCGTGATTGGTGACCACACCCATGGAGTCCCAGCAGATTCAACAAATCTGGCAGTTAAAGCGGCTGAGTTAATTGCAAGTGAATATGACATTGATATGGATATTCACATTGAAATTAAGAAACTTATTCCGGTCGCTGGAGGAATGGCTGGTGGAAGCGCAGATGCAGCAGCTGTAATTGTCGGACTTGATTCACTTTTTAAATTAGGAGCTTCACGCGAAGAAATTCATGAGTTTGGTTCGAAGCTTGGAAGTGATGTTCCATTCATGATTTACGGTGGTACTGCCATCGGCCAAGGTCGCGGGGATCAATTAACCGCCGCACTTTCGCGCGGCACATATCACTGGGTATTAGCACTCTCGACTGTCGGCCTTTCAACTCCTGCTGTTTATACCGAGTGTGATCGCTTGCGCGCGGGTTCAGAGATTGTTGCACCACAGACAAGTGATCAATTAATGCAAGCGCTCCTTGCCGCAGATCCAAAAGCTGTAGGAGCTGCACTCCATAATGATTTACAGATGGCAGCTTGTTCACTTCGTC
>CAIMUD010000183.1 GCA_903844585.1 uncultured Actinomycetes bacterium
AGCAAATTGTGCGTGGACTTTCGATGGTGGCTAATATCGAACGCATTGCAGATTCACTCGATCAAAATTCACCGGCGCTAAAAGATGTAATTACCCCTGATGAGCCAGCGCACGTGAAAGTCATGGCAGTCTCGCCAATCGATCAAACGTTGAAGCTAAATAAGCGTATTACCAAGCGCTTTAGGAAGATCTTTCGCAAGTATTTCTAGCCTTAAGGGCGATTTGCCTTATACCCCTAGGGGTATGCTATATTGACTACCTCAGCAACCAAAAGGGAGTTAAATATGTGTTCTCGAATCATCTGCCATCAATGTAAGAAATTCACCTGGTCAGGCTGCGGTGAGCACGTAGCTGAAGCTCTATATGGCTTACCTCAAGATCAAATCTGCACCTGTGAGGCATAAGCAATGCCCAAGACATCACCAACGCATATCTTGCAAGATCAAGATCAGATAGATGCGATTGCCAAGCGTATGAAAAGGGCTCAAGGCCAAATGGGAGCTGTTGTTCGCATGCTTGAAGAGGGTCGCAACTGCGAGGATGTCGTTACGCAATTAGCTGCTATCAATAAGGCAGTCACAACAGCCGGATTCACCATGATTTCAGCAAGTCTCAAAGAATGTATTGAAGACAATAAAAATAACAGCCAAGCGGTCACTGAGAAGTTGCAGAAGCTTTTCTTGAGTTTGGCATAAAGGAAAGCATGAAGATCGTAATAATTGGTGGAGTTGCAGGTGGAATGTCTGCAGCTACTCGAATGCGCCGCTTGGATGCAAGTGCAGAGATAATTGTTCTTGAAAAAAGTGGTTATGTTTCATACGCCAACTGTGGATTGCCATATTACGTTGGTGGAGTAATCGAAGAGGAAAAGGATTTACTCCTCCAAACCCCAGAAAGCCTGCATGCCCGCTTCCGCCTTGATGTTCGTATATCAAACGAAGTAATTGCGATTAACCGTGCCAAAAAAACGGTTTCTGTTCGAAACCTAATTACTAATGAAGTTGAAGAAATTGATTACGACAAATTGATACTTAGCCCAGGTGCTTCGCCTGTAGTTCCCCCAATCCCAGGCGTTGAAAGAGCTATGACTCTGAGAACTGTTGAAGATGTTGAACGCATAACTCAGCGAGTAGATGAGAAACCAAAAACTGCTGTGGTTATTGGTGGAGGCTTTATCGGAGTTGAAATAGCTGAGAATCTTGTACACCGAGGGATAAAGACTTCGTTGGTAGAGGCAACGCCACAAGTGTTGGCACCGCTTGATCCAGAAATGGCGACCTTAGTTTCGAAAGAAATGGTTCTTCAAGGAGTTGCGCTACATCTTTCTGATGGCGTTTCTACAATCGATACAGAGACGGTTACCTTATCTAGCGGAGTGGTTCTTCCAGCAGTGCTAGTTATTCTGGCTATCGGGGTTCGCCCAGATACCGCTTTAGCGAAAGCCGCTGAACTAAAGATCGGAGATCGTGGTGGCATCGAAGTTGATGAATTTAACCGCACCAGTGATCACGATATTTACGCCGTTGGCGATGCTGCGCAAAAGAGCGATGCCCTTGATGGAACAGCGACACTTGTCCCACTAGCAAACCTGGCAAATCGTCATGGCCGTGTGGTTGCTGACCATATTGCCGGATTGATTACACGACCTGTAAAAACTATTGGGACTGCAATCGTTAAGGTCTTTGATTTAATGATCGCGACAACCGGATGGAATGAGAAACGTCTAATTGCGCAGAACCGTCCATACCTAGCAATTCATACTCATCCAAATTCACATGCAGGTTATTACCCAGATGCCAAACAAATGGCGCTAAAACTTCTCTTTGATCCAATCACAGGGGAAATTCTTGGCGCGCAAGGCGTAGGCATCGAAGGAGTAGATAAGCGCATCGATGTAATTGCAACGGCTATTAGAGGTGGAATAACTGCGCCAGAGTTGGCAGAT
>CAIMUD010000184.1 GCA_903844585.1 uncultured Actinomycetes bacterium
CCTACATGGAAGCTGGTGGAAATCTCCTAGACACCGCCGCCTCATACGGAGACGGCGATAGCGAACGTGTCATAGGCGGATTAATAGGAACGCTTTTCGAACGCGATGAAATTATTATTTCAACCAAGGCAGGTATTAGCTCTCGAGAAGGTGTTCGCACAGTTGATTGCTCGCGAAGTGCGCTAATCGCCCAACTTGATAAATCTCTCAGTCGCCTCGGAACTGATCATGTTGATTTATGGCAACTTCAAACATGGGACTCCAACGTTTCCATTGAAGATTCTCTTTCAGCACTTGACTACGCCTATTCAAGCGGTAAAGCCCGATATGTTGGGCTCGCTAATTTCTCGGGCTGGCAAAGCGCTCGTGCGATTTCCTTACAGCAGAGCAATTCAATCAAAGCCCCAATCGTTGCACTACAAAATGAATATTCATTAGCCAATCGCGCTGCCGAGGAAGAGTTGCTTCCATGTTCATCTTCATTAGGCGTTGGCTTTCTTGCCTGGGCGCCACTTGGCCGTGGAGTGCTTACAGGAAAATATCGAAACGGCATTCCTTCAGATTCAAGGGCTGCTACCCCGCACTTTGCTTCATTTCTTGAACCCTATCTAAATGAAGATACTTCAAGAATTGTTGAAGCCATTGTCACCGCTGCACAAGGACTAGGTTTCTCACCGCTTGAGGTAGCTCTAGCCTGGGTGCGCGATTGCCAAGGTGTATCGGCAACGATTGTTGGCGCAAGAACAGGCGCGCAACTTCGTGGTGTTCTGACAGCAGAGGAAATCTCACTACCCGATGTAGTACGCGAGGTCTTAGACGAAGTTTCAATAAAGTGAAAATCACACCATCTCTAAAAAATCAGCTAAAACTTTTACACCAAATTCAATGCCCGCAATAGGCACTCTTTCATCAACACCATGGAATAGAGCCATGAAATCCAAGTCTGCAGGAAGACGCAGTGGCGAGAAACCAAATCCTTTAATTCCAAGTTCAGAGAGAGCTTTATTATCAGTGCCTCCGCTCATTGTGTATGGAACTGGGATTCCATCAGGATCATGGCTCTTAATTGCCAGACACATCGCATCAACTAGATCTCCACTGAAATCAACTTCTAGCGCGATGTCACGTGTGATTGTCTCAATTACGATATCCGGTCCGACTATTTTCGCAATGGTTTCGTTTAATTCATCTTCATACCCCGGCAGGAACCGACCATCAATGACAGCGCTCGCTTGTCCTGGTATGACATTTGCCTTATACCCAGCGCTTAGCTGAGTTGGATTTGCGGTGTTCTGTAGAGTTGCGCCAATCATTCGCGCCGCAGGTCCAATTTCACTTAATAGCGGCCTTAAGTCACCTTCATCGTATTTCTTTCCAGTTGCCGCAGCAATCTGTTTGAAGAGAGCCTTTACAGTCTTTGTATACCTTTGAGGCCATTCGTAATTACCTAATTTAGAGAGAGCATCAGATAGTCGTGTAATTGCATTCTCATCATTTAACATTGACCCATGTCCAGCACGTCCATTAGTTGTCAATTTCATCCAATGAATTCCCTTTTGAGCGCCTTCAATAAAATATAGACGTTTCTCATTTCTAAGAGTTATTGAGAATCCCCCAACTTCGGAAATCGCCTCCGTACAACCAGCAAAAACTTCAGGATGTTTTGCTGTCATATAGCGTGACCCAAATTGACTACCCGCTTCTTCGTCTGCAAAAAATGCCAAAACAACATCTCTCTTCGGGGTATAACCAGTCCTCGCCCAGTTACGAACAACAGCCAAAATCATCGCATCCATATTCTTCATATCAACTGCCCCGCGACCCCAAATTGCGCCGTCTTTTATAACGGCAGCAAATGGATCGACACTCCAGTCATCGGCGTTGGCTGGTACGACATCAAGATGACCGTGCACTACAAGACCACCCAGCGATGCATCACTTCCTTTTATTCGAGCGATTACATTGCATCTATTCGGTGCAGATTCGTATATTTGGGATGCAATCCCAACTTCGGCAAGAGAGGCGACAACATATTCTGCGATCGCTTTCTCATCGCCTCTACCCTCACCGTAATTAACACTCGGTATTCGAATTAACTCTTGACAGATTCGTAGCGCTTCATCAATAACGGCCCCGCGCTGTCTATTCATCTCTCAATTCTGCCTCGTTTTGCTTACATACTCCACACGTTGCTAATATCGGCCGTTGTAGTAGTTACTCGTCCGGGTGGCGGAATTGGCAGACGCGCTAGCTTGAGGTGCTAGTTCTCGCAAGGGATTAGGGGTTCAAGTCCCCTTTCGGACACATAAGATAATCGAGTGCGCAATTTGGATCGAGCTTTGAGTCTCATAAGAACAATTCCCAATTACCCAAAGCCTGGAGTAATTTTTAAAGACATTACGCCGCTACTAGCCGATGGTCTAGCTTTTTCGCAAACCGTTGACGCACTTTGCGCATCACTGTCCTCAGAGACGATTATCGCTGGCATAGAAGCCCGTGGTTTCGTCTTCGCAAGTGCAATGGCTAGTCGCAAAGAACTTGGTTTCGTTCCAATTCGCAAGGCGGGAAAACTACCTTTCAAAACCATTTCACGCACATACGGGCTTGAATACGGAGATGATGCCGTTGAGGTGCATATCGATGCTTTCAAGGATCAAAAAAGTGTCTTACTCGTAGATGATGTCTTGGCAACAGGCGGGACTATTTGCGCCGCCATTGATCTTATTAAGAGCGCCGGCGCGCAAGTTCAGACTGTTGTAGTTCTACTTGAAATTAGCGCCTTAGGTGGGCGTGCGCGTATCGCGAAAGATCATCCCCATGTGTCGATTGTAGCTCTCACAACTTCGTAAATATGAGTTCATTTAAAATCCCCCAAATACAAGCTCTTCGTGCAATTGCAGCATGCTTAGTTCTGATCTATCACTCAAAAATCATCTCAGGTGGTTACATCGGTGTAGATATTTTCTATGTTATTTCCGGCTATCTCATAACCGGCCTACTACTACGTGAGTTAGAGAAGACTCAAAAGTTAGACTTTGCTAGGTTCTACACGCGGCGAGCCAAGAGGCTTCTTCCATCTTCTCTACTCGTCATATTGAGTACTGGCATCGTTGGTTGGCTTGCCCTGCCTTCATCAATGCGACACGCCTTCGGCAAGGATTTGATAGCCGCATCAGCATATGTCTCTAATTTCTTCTTTGCGCTCTGGCAAAATGATTATCAGAACTTGAATTCGACGCCATCACCTTTCATCCATTATTGGTCACTCGCTGTAGAAGAGCAGTTCTATCTTTTTTGGCCACTGCTCATCGTGTGCCTTTACGCACTTGGTAAGCGACGGGCGGTAGTAATGGGCACGTTATTTACAGTGGTAATTTCCTTCATATTTTCTTTAATAGCAACAGATTTATATCCGATATGGGCCTTTTATATATTTCCAACGCGCGCCGGGGAACTAGGAATTGGAGCGCTAGTTCTCTTTACACCGAGAAAATGGGAAATCAAACCGATATTGGTCTTGATAACTTTTGGGGCGCTATTTACTTCAGCGGCGATATTTGATGAGACCACCGCTTTCCCTGGAACTGCAGCACTGATACCAGTTATATCAACGGCAATACTTATCCAAGCTCACAACAGCTGGCCACCATTTCTATCTGCTATCTCACGGCTACGCGTTGTGCAGTGGTTGGGAGCAATTTCCTACCCACTCTATTTGTGGCATTGGCCAGTACTGGTAATTCCCGCAATTGCACTAGGTAGAACTCTCACGGGGACAGAGAAAATCGCATGTCTTCTAGTCATATTGATACTCAGTGGGCTAACGCATCGATTTGTAGAGGAACCATTACGCAATCAAAAATGGGGGCCTAAGAAAACATTTAAGTTTGTCGGTTTGGGCACAGCGACTTGCGCTGTCCTTGGGCTCGCAATCTATTTTTCTTTTAACAACTCAATGACTCTTAGTACCGGCAAGACGTACTCACTGGATCAGATACGAAGTAATCCAATCAATTACTCGGATGGATGTCATGTACACCGAGGAGTGACGAAGTCACCAAAGTGCCAGTACGGTGACCCTTACGGTAAGAAAACAATCGTTCTTTATGGCGATTCACACGCAGCACAGTGGCTACCTGCCCTTGACATCATTGGTAAGAAAAATCATGTCAAAATCGTTTCTCTCACTAAATCAGCGTGTTCTTCGACAGAGTTGATTCTCCCCCTCTCTTCTCAGTATTCAGTTTCTGATTGTCAAAAATTCCGCGATAACTCAATAGAGCGAATTAAAAGGCTTGCACCCTTCGCAGTTATAACCAGTAATTACCAGCAGTTATCAACCACAGATGGATCATCAGATGCGCTGCAGTGGTGGCTTTCGGGGGAAGCAAAATTACTATTGCGTCTATCTGGCGCGACATCGAAGACAATTTATATAACAGATACCCCTAGGCCTACTCTGGATATTCCCAGCTGTCTCTCCAAAGGCAATATCTCACAATGTGAAGGTTCAGTAAAAATTGATCCAACAACGGCGCCTGGCTTTATATCTATCAACCCAACTCCCTGGGTCTGTAATGAGTTCTGCCCTGCAATCGTCGATGATCTAATCACTTACAGAGACCAATCACATATATCAGTTGCCATGAGTGAGCATTTGGCACCAAGATTAGAGAGTGCGTTAAAGACCCACGGCGTTTTATAGACAACTTACTAGAAAGAGGATGACATGAAGGTTCGCGGATATGCAGCAATGAAGGCTAAGGCTCTCCTAACATCGTGGGAGTTTGAACGCCGCGAGCTTGGAAAACACGATGTCGCGCTAGATATAGCTTTCGCTGGTATTTGTCATTCAGATATTCACCAGGCCCGTGAAGAGTGGGGATCTGCAATTTTCCCGATGGTTCCTGGACACGAAATCGCAGGCGTCGTAACCGCTACCGGTTCAGATGTTACTAAGTTTAAAGTTGGCGACAAGATTGGTGTCGGAGTGTTCGTTGACTCATGCAGAAAATGTGAAGCTTGTAAGAATGGTTTACAGCAATACTGCGCAGAAGGAATGACTGGCACATACAACCAACTTGAACGTGATGGCAAAACTCCGGCTATGGGTGGATATTCAAACATTTTCGTCATCAACGAGGATTATGCAGTCTCGATTCCTGACAACCTGCCTCTTGAAGGTGTTGCACCGCTTCTTTGCGCAGGTGTAACTCTCTATTCTCCACTTAAGAATTGGAAGGCTGGTCCAGGAAAGAAAGTTGGCGTCATGGGACTTGGCGGCCTTGGACATATGGGAGTCAAATTTGCACATGCACTTGGAGCTGAAGTCACCGTCTTTTCACACACTGAATCTAAGAGGGCTGATGCACTTGCAATGGGTGCTGATCATTTCGTTGTGACAAAAGATCTGGCAAACCTCACGCCCCTCAAGTCTTCATTTGATCTAATTCTCAACACCGTAAGTGCTGAGTTGGATATCAATCTTTATTTGGATTTGATTAAACTCGATGGAACTCTGGTTGTTATCGGATTGCCGGGAAAGCCATATGCCGTTGAAGCTGGTGGATTACTCGCAAAGCGTCGTTCGCTAGCAGGTTCAATGATTGGTGGAATTCCACAACTACAAGAGATGCTCAATTTCTGTGGCGAAAAAGATATCGTCAGCGATGTTGAGGTCATTAACGCTGACTACATAAATACAGCCTACGACCGGACAGTGGCAAGCGACGTTAAATATCGCTTCGTTATTGACGCATCAACTTTTTAATTCACTGACTTTAAATATTTGCTAAACAAATCTGTGAAGGGCTCCGGCAAGGACCGGAGCCAAAATCAGCGCTGGAAGTAAATTCCCAACGGCGATGTCGCGAATCTTGAGAAGCCTCAAGCCGATCGAAACGAGCATGAGACCGCCGACTATTGTCATTGCATCTATCTGGTAATCGGCAAGAATTGAGCCAAGACCAAGGCCGATCAATGTCCAAAAACCCTGGTAAATCCCAACAGGGATTGCAGACGCTGCGACTCCCCATCCAAGACTTGCAGCAAATGCCATAGCTGCAAAAAAGTCCAAACTCGATTTAAGAAGCAACTGATCAATTCCGTTGGACATTCCGTCGCTAATTGATCCCAAAATTGCAAGCGGACCAATTGCAAATAGAAGTGATGCAGAAACAAAGCCTTCTATGAAAGTTCCACTTTCTTCTGCTCTGAATTTCTTCCGTAGATACTCACCAAATGCATCTAAGCGACTTTCCAGGCCAAGTGCCGAACCGATAATGCCGCCTAACAGGAGCGCACCAAGAATGACCAATAGTGACCAGCCCTTAGGCAACGCACTTTCATACCTAGAACTCCACATTGGAATAAGCGCAGAGGCTGCACCAAGTATCGTTATAAGTCCAAGGACATCGGTGATCAATGAACGCGTGCGTTCTGACATACGACCACCGACAAGGACGCCCATCCCTGCTCCCGCAATGATGGTTACGATATTTATCGCCGTACCGAGACCTATAAACATAGGATAATTAAACACTTCAACGATAAACTCCCCTAATGCATCTGCGCGAGTTACTCGAACATCTCAAGCCACATAAGACTGTTCCGATTACCCCTTGGCGCGCCAACTCGCGTTGGGATCTCTCACCTTCACGGGTGGTCATCCTTACAATCGGACTCACTCTATTTGGATTTGGTGATGCCTTTGTCGTCCAATCAAATTTGGGCAATGCACCCTGGACAGTTTTCGCTGAAGGTATTAGCGAACGCACTGGCATGTCTCTCGGATTATCAACACTTGTGATTAGCGCTTTTGTTATGTTGCTCTGGATACCTTTACGAGAGAAACCTGGATTTGGCACACTGGCAAATATGTTTTTGATTGCGTGGGCGATTCAATTTGGAGTTGATCATTTCCCACTACAACATAGCTTTATAGGTGGCGTCGTTAGCGCCTTTTTTGGGGTGGCACTTGTCGGTCTTGGAACGAGCCTCTATATAACTTGTGCGCTAGGACCGGGTCCCCGCGATGGCGCAATGACTGGGCTACATCGCAAGAGCGGTGTTCGTGTCGGTCGTGTCAGACTCGGAATCGAGCTATGCGTTCTGACCATTGGTGCCTTTCTCGGCGGACGTATTGGGCTTGGAACCGCAATTTTTGCCCTATTCGTAGGCCAATCAATTGCGATATTCCTTGGTTTAGTAGCGCGCCTAACGGCCGAAAAGAACTCCTAAAGATACTTTTCATCTATCTTCCCTCGGCCTGTGAGCCGTCACTTCACACGGGGTCGCAAACACCCCCGATAACAAAATCAGGAAGGTTCGTCATGCTCGATACATACTTCAAAATCTCAGAGCGCGGTTCCACCGTTGCTCGCGAAGTTCGTGGTGGTTTCGTCACGTTCTTTACGATGGCTTACATCGTTGCGCTCAATCCACTCATCATTGGTCTCTCTAAGGATGCCGATGGAAAGTACATTGGTGGTGGCGATGCACCAAATCTAGCTCTCGTAGCGGCAATGACTGCGTTGATAGCTGGCTTGCTTACGATTCTCATGGGTGTTGTTGGAAACTTTCCACTTGCGATTGCAACTGGACTTGGACTTAACACATTCGTAGCAGTTGGTATTGCTTCGAAAATGACATGGGCAGATGCTATGGGTCTCATTGTTATTGAAGGTCTAATCATCACCGTATTGGTACTAACAGGATTCCGCGGAGCAGTCTTTCGCGCAGTGCCACAGCAACTCAAAATCGCAATCTCTGTGGGTATTGGTCTATTCATCGCACTTATCGGTCTAGTTGATGCTGGCTTTGTTCGCAGAACAGGTTCGGGTCCAGTACCAGTAACTCTTGGTGATGGTGGAACTCTAGTTGGATGGCCGATTATTGTTTTCGCACTCGGACTTTTCCTTACAATTGGCCTTCTAGTTAAGAAAGTTAAGGGCGCAATTCTTATCGGTATTGTTGTTGCTACAGCTGCAGCGGTAGCAATTGAATCGGCCTTCAAGATCGGACCAAATTTCAATGGAGCAACAGGTGATGTGAATCCAAAGGGTTGGGGACTAAATGTTCCTTCACTTCCTGATTCAATCGCTGCAACTCCTGACTTCTCACTCTTTGGTCATTTCAATCTTCTAGGATCATTTGACCGAGTTCCCTTCGTTACAGCAGTACTGCTCATCTTTACTCTCTTGCTTTCAGACTTCTTCGACACTGTCGGAACAGTTACAGCAATTGGTCATGAAGCCGGGCTTATTGATCGCGATGGCAACGTGCCAAATAACGATCGCATTCTTCTCGTTGACTCACTAGCAGCTGTTGCTGGTGGAGCAGGAAGCATCTCTTCAAACACAAGCTACATCGAATCAGCATCAGGTGTTGGTGAAGGAGCACGTACTGGACTTGCATCAGTTGTTACTGGACTGCTCTTCCTTGTTACAACATTCCTTTCACCGCTTGTTGCCATCATCCCTTACGAGGCTGCTACACCAGCACTTGTTATCGTAGGTTTCTTGATGATGACGCAAATCAAGGGTATTGATTGGGATGATTTGGGAATTGCGATTCCAGCATTTCTTACAATCATCTTGATGCCATTTACCTACAACATCTCTGTAGGTATTGGTGCGGGATTTGTCTCGCACGTCGTGATTCGCTTCATCCAGGGACGACGCAAGGATGTTCATCCATTGCTTCTTCTTGTATCTGGCCTATTTATGGTTTATTTCCTTGCTTCTCCAATAAATACTTGGATCGGTTAGTTTCTAAAAACCTACATTAAGTAAGAGCCGGTCTTGGGTAATCCAAGGCCGGCTCTTTTATTTAAGGCAGCCGCCAATTGACCATTGGCATGTCTAGCTCTTGCAGCATCTGGTTAGATCTTGTAAAAGGTTTAGATCCAAAAAATCCGCGATATGCCGATAATGGACTTGGGTGCGCTGACTCGACTTTATATTTAAAGAGATGACTTAACTCTTGTGCGGCGCTCCCCCAAAGAATTGCTACAACACCTCTCTCTGCCAACACTCGCGCAGCGCCAAGTGTGAACTCTCGCCATCCGATCTCTGAATGCGAATTGCTCTGACCAGGAATCACTGTGAGGCTTCTATTCAAAAGAGCCACGCCATTTTGAGCCCATGTACTTAAATCCCCGTTCACTGGTTGAGAAAAACCGGTGTCGGCAACATATTCGGTAAATATATTTCGCAGTGATTGCGGAAGCTTTCTTACCTGCGGAGTAACGCTAAAGGCTAACCCCATTGCATAATCAGGATTTGGATACGGATCCTGACCGAGGATTACAATCTTGATTTTCTCCAATGGCTCATTAAATACACGCATCACACTTTGTTGATTAGGTGCAAAATCAGTTTCGCTTAGTTTGGATTCCAAATCATCGAGAATTGATAGCTGTTGACTCAGCGCATCGTGCCATGTTGGATGTAGTTGTTCTTTAAATCTTTTCATCTGCTGCGAGCGAAGAACCGTTGCCCATCAGTTGTGACATCTATTGCTATACCAAAGACCGCGCTCATATGTTCTGAAGTAATGACGGATGCAACTGGACCACTGACTGCAATTTGACCATCTTTTAAGATAAGAGCGTGCGTTGTACCAACTGGAATTTCTTCGATGTGATGTGTGACCAAAATTGATGCTGGCGCACTTAAATCAGCAGAGAATGCGGCGAATCGCTTTAACAAATCTTCTCTGCCTCCCAAATCTAGACCTGCAGCGGGTTCATCTAGAAGTAGTAATTCGGGATCTGTCATCAACGCGCGTGAAATCTGCACCCTTTTTCTCTCACCTTCACTGAGGGTCCCGTATTTGCGCTGCGCCAATTCACGGACTCCAAAGGTTGTTAAGAGAGCAATAGCGCGAGAGTCATCCCAGAGATCATAGCTTTCGTTCCAACGCCCCAAGATTGCATATGCCGCAGTGAGTACAACGTCTTTGACCTTTTCATCTGATGGAATGTCTTCCGACAGCAGCGATCCACATATCCCGATTCGCGTACGTAATTCAAAAATATCTACAGAGCCAAGTTTTTTATCTAAAATTTCAACTGTGCCAACGGTGGGAAAAATTTTTGTAGCCAATATATTTAAAAGCGTAGATTTTCCTGCTCCATTTGGACCCAAAATAACCCAACGTTCGCCATGGGTAATTTTAAAATCTATCGGACCGAGAATATTTCGTTCGCCTCGGCTAACAGAAACCCCAGAGAGAGACAGGACGCTTTGAGTACTCATATCCCCCGAAAGATATCGCCAGATAGGGTGAATCACAGTTAAATTGCCTACTTCGTAGTGTGATTCGCGATAATCTCGCCTATATGAATGCGCCTAAGGAAGAGTACACAGGACTAATTCTTGTCTCTGGCCAAGATACTCCCGGAATAACAAGCGCGGTTTTTGAAGCTCTGGCGCCATTCCAGGTATCGGTTTTAGATATCGAGCAAGTGGTAATTCGCGATCGTGTGATTCTTACAATTCTTATCTCACTCAATCAGGCTCATGCAGCAGCTATCGAAGAAGATCTAGATCTCTGCGCAGCCAAACTTGGTGTCGATATCGCTTCTTCCTTTGAGAAGAAAAGCCTTGCATCGATAGCGGCTAAAACCGGCTTGCTACACGTCGTTGCAATTGGAAATCCACTCGCACCGGGAGCTGTTGCAAAAATTGCTACCGTCGTTGCCAACGAATCAGGCAATATTGAACGCATACATCGCACTGCAAGTTATCCAGTTACCGCTATCGAATTTGTTGTATCAGGAGCGAAGGCAGATAAACTACGAACGGCGCTTGCAACTATCTCCGCAGAATGTGGTGTAGATATAGCGGTATCACCCGGTGGTTTGATGAGACAGGCCGTCAAGCTAGTTGTAATGGATATGGATTCCACGCTTATCCAACAGGAAGTTATTGAACTTCTAGGCGCAAAAGCTGGCGTTATGAAGGAAGTTGCTGCAATAACCCAATCTGCAATGCGTGGTGAATTAGATTTTGAGGCGAGCCTGCGAGCAAGGGTTGCTCTTCTAGCGGGGCTGCCAGAAAGCGTTATCTCTGAGGTCCAAGATGAAATCACACTTACTCCGGGTGCAAGAACGCTAATAGAGACTCTCCAAACTCTTGGGCATCACATTGCTGTGGTATCTGGAGGGTTTACTTCAGTGATCGAACCGCTAATGAAAGATTTGGGAATCGCACATTACAGAGCTAATAACCTAGAGGTGAGTGCGGGTAAGTTAACTGGCGGTTTAACAGGTCCAATTATTGATAGGAAAGCAAAGGCAGTAGCCCTTACTGAATTTGCAAGTGAACATGGAATCCGTTTAGAACAAACAATCGCTATCGGAGATGGGGCTAATGATTTAGATATGATTGCTCTTGCTGGACTCGGAATAGCATTTAATGCCAAACCCGCCGTTCAAGCCGCCGCCGACAGCGCGCTTACCGCACCGTATTTGGATTCTGTACTGTATCTACTTGGTATCACACGCGAGGATATTGAGGAAGCTGGAGCTACAAGAAGAAAATAGTTTTAGAGTCGGCAAGCATGAATATCAGTTACAAGAATTCCTCTTGCTCCCAACGCCCAAAGTTCATCCATGACACGATTCGTATCTGTGCGCAAAACCATAGCTCGTACTGCGACCCAATCAGCCTTTTGAAGTGGTGAAATCGTTGGAGATTCCAGACCAGGTGTAATAACACAGGCTTCATCAAGTCGAGATTTCGGGACGTCATAGTCAAGCAGTACATACTGTCTTGCAGTCACAACACCTTGAAGCCGGCGCATCAAGATATCTATTCCAGAAGGCAAAGCAACATTTCGTCTCTTAATAAGCACTGCTTCACTTGTCAGAATAGGCTCTCCGAATATTTCAAGCCCAGCCTGCCTCAAAGTATTACCAGTACTGACTACATCGGCAATAAGATCTGCTACACCAAGACGTACGCTACTTTCAACAGCCCCATCTAGCCGCACGATTGATGCTCTGATTTTTAAATCTGATAAATGTTTTTCAACTAACCCTGGGTATGCAGTTGCAACCCGTTTACCTTCAATAGAAGCCATAGACAATTTCTGACCCGCTGGACCAGCAAATCTAAAAGTCGAACCACCAAAATCTAACGATAATATTTCTTCAGCTTCTGCAGCTGAATCTATTAGTAAGTCACGACCTGTTATACCGGCCTCAAGCTCACCAGAGCCAACGTAAATTGCGATATCTCGTGGACGCAGGTAATAGAACTCAACAGAGTTACCAATGTCGGTGAGCATTAAATCTCTAGAATCAGTACGTTGTTTATAACCAGCTTCTTTTAAAACCTCAATAGAAGCCTCAGCTAAGGAACCTTTATTAGGAACGGCAATTCGTAGCACGGAAATCTCGTCTCTTCTTTAAATGAGTGGCTGGGTTAGAGGAATTTATAAATATCTTCAGGTTTGAGACCGCGAGCAATCATTAGAGTCTGTAAATGGTAAATCAATTGACTAATCTCCTCGGCCAGAGCATCTGCACTCTCATGCTCAGCAGCTATCCACACTTCACCAGCCTCTTCGATGATTTTTTTGCCGATGAAATGGATGCCAGCATCTAGCTCTGCAACAGTGGCCGAACCCTCCGGGCGTGAGATTGCCTTCTCGGCAAGCTCAACCCAGAGTTGATCAAAAGACTTCATTTGCGAAGTTTACTAGATACGAGCTTCTTTCTTCTCGGTATTTTGAATACGCAGCCAAGAGAAGAATCCCCAGATAAC
>CAIMUD010000185.1 GCA_903844585.1 uncultured Actinomycetes bacterium
ATGAAATCAATTACTTCGACGCTGCCAGGTGTACAGATTCGTCCAAGATCATTTCGTCCGAGATCAACTAACATTAAATGTTCGGCACGTTCTTTCGGATCTGCCAGTAACTCTTCACCTAAACGGTGATCCTCATCAGCCGATGCAGAGCGCTTGCGTGTACCAGCAATCGGATGGACCATCACTTCTTTACCAGTCACCTTGACCAACGCCTCAGGACTTGATCCAACGACTTCGATGCCATCTGTAAATCTAAAAAGGTACATATACGGACTTGGATTGTGCAGTCGAAGCGCACGATAAACGTCAATTGCATCAGCCCTGCATTCCATCGTAAATCTCTGTGAGAGGACCACTTGAAAAGCTTCACCGGAAAGAATTTCTTCCTTTATTGTCGCGATTTTTGAAATGAATTCATCTTCAGAAATATTGCGCTCGAACTCAGGTTGATCAGCGCCTTGAATTTCATCAACAAATCCAGGCAGTGGCTTACGCAAATCTTCTTCCATACGATCAAGACGAGATATGGCGTCTGCAAAGGCTTCGTCGACGCGACCATCTGTTCCATCCCAATTAATGGCATTTGCAATCAAAGTGATGGTGCCTTCTGCGTGATCTAAAACGGCTAAATCACTGGTCAACATAAATGCTAACTCTGGAATCGGGATGTCTTTGTTGGCAAGCTCCGGTAATTTCTCAAGTCTTCGCACTGAGTCGTAACCCATGTAACCAACTAATCCTCCAGTTAACGGTGGCAAGCCAGCGATTTTTGGAGATTTCAGATGAGCGGCTGAAAGTTTTAGCGCATGTAATGGATCAATTCCTGTCGGTGCACCTGCAGGAGCTGTGCCAACCCAGATTGCTTTTCCATCTTTTTCGCTAAGAGTTGCTGCGCTATGTACGCCTATGAATGAATATCTAGCCCACGCGCCACCGTGTTCTGCTGATTCAAGTAAGAATGTAGAAGGCTTGCTCTGCGCAAGTTTTCGGTAAACACCAAGCGGTGTCTCGCCATCGGCAAGAAGCTTGCGATACACCGGAATGACGTTATTGGTTTGAGCATAAGTACGAAATTCTTCTAAATTCATTCTTACTCGCCTTTATGCGACGGAGTCGAAACGCCGCGATGGAAGCAGCTCTGCTCCCCTGTGTGACATGCGGGGCCGTGCTGATTTACCTTAAGTAAAATTGCATCGCCATCGCAATCAACAGAAATAGATACAACGCCTTGGGTATTGCCTGACGTTGCACCTTTCTCCCACAGTTCATTTCTGCTTCGGCTCCAATAAGTTGCGCGGCCACTTTCAATTGTTAGCGCAAGTGATTCTGCGCTCATGTATGCAAGCATCAAGACTTCACCAGTGTGTGCATCTTGAGCGATTGCCGGGATAAGAAGAGTGGGATCTTTAAGTAGCGCAAGAACTTCCGGTGACAGGCTCGCACTCATGCGCTTATTCTGCCTTAGAAAGCTGCAGGCGTGCGCACGGAATATCCCTGCTCGCGTAGGTAGCTCTTCACATCGCTAATGCGATGAACTCCAAAGTGAAAGACGCTTGCTGCCAATAAAGCGTCCGCGCCGGCATCGAGAGCATGTGCAAAATCTTCAAGTGCACCCGCTCCTCCACTTGCGATAAGTGGCACATGAGCAACTTCCCGCACCGCCTTGATCATGCCGATGTCATAACCTGCACGAGTTCCATCAGCATCCATCGAATTTAAAAGAATTTCTCCGACTCCAAGTGCGCAGGCTTTTTCGACCCACTCGAGGGCATCTAACTCTGCACTTTTACGACCACCGTGAGTTGTAACTTCAAAACCTGATGCACTTCTAGCTCTTCTTGCGTCGACTGAGAGAACTAATACCTGTGAACCAAAACGATCTGCAATTTCAGCAATTAGCTGTGGGCGTTCGATTGCAGCAGTATTAATAGAAACTTTATCGGCTCCAGCGCGCAATAATTTATCTACATCGTCTGCGCTTCTAATACCACCACCAACTGTAAGAGGTATAAATACTTCTTCCGCAGTTCTACGAACGACATCGAGTGTTGTTTCTCGTCCTGAACTGCTTGCAGAAATATCCAAAAATGTTAATTCGTCAGCACCTTCATAGTTATATGTAGCCGCCATCTCGACGGGATCGCCAGCATCGGTGAGGTCAACAAAATTAACGCCCTTGACTACGCGGCCATCTGTGACATCAAGGCATGGAATTATGCGAATAGATAGCGTCATGACTTTGTTAGCTCCAAAGCTTCACTCAGGGTAAAAGCACCTGCATAAAGCGCCTTGCCAACAATGGCACCTTCAACACCAGTGCCAACCATTTTTGCAAGGGCAACGATGTCGTTGAGTGAAGAGATTCCACCACTTGCAACAACTGGCTTAGTTGTCACTGCACATACCTCTTTAAGTAAATCTAAGTTTGGACCTTTAAGAGTTCCATCTTTTGTTACATCAGTAACCACATATCGAGTGCAACCATCGCGTTCGAGACGTTCGATTGTTTCAAAAAGGTCACCGCCTTCTTCCGTCCATCCACGCGCTGCTAAAACATGTCCTCGAACATCTAGCCCGACAGCGATGCGATCACCGAACTCACCAATAACGCGTGAAGTCCACTCCGGATTTTCTAGCGCAGCGGTGCCAAGGTTTACTCGAGTGCAACCGGTCGCAAGAGCCCGCTTCAGTGATTCGTCATCTCGGATTCCGCCAGAAAGTTCGACTTTAATATCGAGAGCACCAACAACCTCTGCTAGTAATTTTGCATTTTCACCGCGGCCAAAAGCTGCGTCAAGATCTACTAGGTGCAACCATTCGGCACCATTACTTTGAAATTCAAGTGCAACTTCAAGTGGAGAACCGTAAATACTTTCGCGATCTAGTTCGCCTTGAACGAGACGAACAGCGCGTCCATCTTTTACATCAACCGCCGGAAGTAACTCAAGATATTTACTCATATTGATTCGACCCAATTTTTAATTAGCTTAAGTCCAGCAGCTCCAGATTTTTCCGGATGAAACTGTGTTGCCATAACTGGGCCATCTTCTACGGCTGCAAGAAACTTCTCCCCATAGGTTGTCCACGCTTGGGTAGTTCCGACCGCCTTCTTTGCTGCATAGCTGTGTACAAAGTAAAAAGATTCCTCTTCTACTCCACTAAATATCTTTGATCTTCCATCAATGACCACGGTATTCCATCCCATGTGAGGAAGGACTGGAGCTTGAATTTTCGAAATACTTTCGTTCCAGATTCCCACTCCGCCATTTGGCGCAACACCAGCATGTTCATCACCATCTCGAAAAAGGATCTGCATACCCACACAGATACCAAGAGTTGCATTGCCAGCCTTCGCACGTTCTCTCACTATTTGATCGCCGCCAACACTTTGCAGCCCACGCATACATGAGGCAAAGGCGCCAACACCTGGAACAACTAGCCCTTTTGCGGCAAGGGCAACGCTTCGATCGTTTGTAACAACAACCTTTACACCACTTGCTTCAAAGGCGCGCTGAGCTGATCGAAGATTTCCAGAACCGTAATCAAGAATTGCAATCAATGTTAGAGAGAGCCTTTAGTGGATGGGACTCCCGCTATTCCACCATCAAGTTTGACTGCGTCACGCAGTGCGCGAGCCACTGCTTTAAATTGCGCTTCAAATACGTGGTGAGCATTGCGTCCTTCTAGTACGCGCACATGTAGAGCTATGCGCGCTTCAGCAACTATTGATTCCCAAATATGACGGCCAAGAGTTGTATCGAAGGTTCCGATGAGTTCGACAATTTCTGGCTGACGATGAACTAAATATGGGCGACCTGATAGATCTACAGCTGCTTGAACCAAAACTTCATCAAGTGGGACCATCGCATCACCAAATCTTCGAATTCCAACTTTGTCGCCGAGAGCTTCACGAAGTGCTTGCCCAAAAGCGAGTGAGGTGTCTTCAACTGTGTGGTGAGAATCAACATCAACATCACCACTGGTTTTCACTGTCAGATTAAAACCAGAGTGCTTTCCAAGTTGAGAGAGCATGTGATCGAAGAATGGAACGCCCGTATCAACTGAAATCGCACCTTCGCCATCGAGGTTGAGTTCGACCAGAACATGGGACTCTTTTGTCTTTCGTTCAACTCGTGCTGTTCTCATTATTTATCTCCATTCAGGCACTTGCTTAGAGCATTTATAAACTTCTTATTTTCAGCGTCATTGCCGATCGTTACTCTTATGTGACCTGATAATCCCACATCTCTGATCAGAACTCCTCGATCTAACATCATCTGCCAAAGTTGTGGCGCGGGAATATCAAAACCAGTGATGAGAATGAAGTTTGCTGCACTTGGAATTACCATCAAACCGAGAGCTTCAACATCTGCCACAACTTTCTTACGTGACTCAATGAGTTTAGCGACGGTGCCAAGTAATTGCCCTCGATATTCAAGGGCAACCTCAGCAACGGCTTGAGTTATCGCACTCAGGTGATATGGAAGTCGAACCAATAAAAGCGCCTCTACAAGTTGTGGATGCGCCACGAGATATCCAAGTCTTGCGCCCGCAAGCGAAAATGCTTTACTCATCGTGCGAATTACCACAACGTTTGGATATTGGTTAATAAGAGTTACCGCTGAATCTTCCTCATCGAACTCTGCATAAGCTTCATCAATTACGAGTAACCCTGCTTCACCCTTTGTTGCTTCTGCCATTACTTTGATATCACTGAGCGATGTTTTCGTACCTGTTGGATTATTGGGAGTAGTTATAAATGTGAGTGCAGGGGAAATCTGCTGAACTTGTTTCAGTGCAACATCGATATCAAGTGTGAAGTCAGCTCTACGTCCACCGTCATGCCACTGGACACCAGTAACCTTTGCAATTAGTGGATGCATCGAATATGACGGTGTGAACCCCAGTGTTGGCCTGGAGCCAAAAGCTAGATAGAGACTCTGAATAATTTCGTTGCTACCATTTGCAGCCCAAATATTTTCTACACCAAATGAAGTGCCAGATTGTTCATTAATGAACTCGGAAAGTTTTCTTCTAAGAGCGCTCGCATCCCTATCTGGGTATCGGTTGAGAGTTGCGGCGACTTGTGCAACGCGCGTAGTAATCGCATCTACGAGAGCTGGTGAAGGAGCATATGGATTTTCATTTGTATTCAGTGTCGCTTCAGCTAAAACTTGTGGTGCCCCATATGGAGATAACGCTGCAAGATCACGGCGCAGTGGAAGCCATGACGGCCATTGTTTTTCGCTCATGGTTTCTCCAACCGCGCAGTCATCGCCTCGCCATGTGCTGGGAGGTCTTCTGACTTTGCCAGAGTAATAACCGTCTCAGCAATATCTTCAAATGCTTCTTTGCTGTATTGGATGAAATGTAAACCACGTAAAAAAGTTTGGACTGAAAGTCCGCTGCTGTGGCAAGCACATCCACCAGTTGGCAAGACGTGATTTGACCCAGCTGAATAATCTCCTAGAGAAACTGGAGAGAAGCGACCGATGAAAACTGCACCGGCGTTGCGAATCATTTCTGCATCGCTAGATGCGTTCCGCGTTTGAATTTCAAGGTGCTCTGCGGCATAGGCATTAACAACGTCGATTCCTTGTTTGACTGAATCGACGATTGCAATTGCAGATTGCACTCCCCCGAGAGCAATGCGAATTCTTTCTGCGTGTTTTGTTTTGGGTACCCGGTCAGCAATCTCTTTTTCAACTTCTTCGGCAAGCTTGATCGAGGTAGTAACTAGTACTGCCGCTGCGATGACATCGTGTTCTGCTTGGCTTATTAAGTCAGTTGCTACATCAGATGCAATCGCGCTTTCATCGGCCAAAATCGCAATCTCAGTTGGGCCTGCCTCGGAATCTATTCCGACTAGTCCGCGTAGCGCACGCTTTGCAGCCGCAACATAAATATTGCCAGGACCTGTAACAAGATCGCATTTCTCGCAAAGGTTCTCCATACCGTAAGCGAAAAGCGCAATCGCTTGCGCTCCTCCCACTGCATAAACCTCTGTCACGCCAAGTAGCGCGCAAGCAGCAAGAATTGTTGGGTGCGGAAGACCTCCGAAATCTTTTTGTGGTGGGGATGCAACTGCAATACTTCTGACCTTGGCGATCTGCGCAGGAATGACATTCATCAATACTGAACTTGGATAAACAGCTCGCCCACCCGGAACATAAAGGCCAACGCGATCTACTGGAACCCACTTCTCGGTAACGATCCCGCCATCCACAACTTTCGTACTTTTTTCACCTCGTACTTGATCGTTATGTACTTTCTTAATTCGCTCCGCCGATAATTCAAGGGCTACACGAACTTTGGGGTCTAGCTCCTTAAGCGCTTTAGCTAACGCTTCTTCTGGAACTCTGACTCCCGTTGGCTTAACTCCATCAAATTCAAGTGCCAGATCTAGTAAGTCACTTTCATTGCCATTTTTCACGCGAAGAAGAATTGGTTCGATTAACTTCATTGCAGCTGAAATATCTAGAACTGCTCTTGGCAGTTCACTTTGATATTGCGATTTACTTAGCGCTCGGCCGCGGAAATCTACTCTGCGAATCGATACCGGCTCTGTCATGGGAGAAAGTGTACTTGCCACGTTTTGGCTGGTGGCGAGTAATAACCAGCGGTTTAGGTAAGTAGTGGCTTAGATGCGAACGAGACAGTCGGGCCCGAGAATTGACTTTAAATCAGCGCTAAGACTTGGTGATGATGTGACTAGAGCATCAATTTTTAAGGTAGTGCTCTTTGCTTGATCAACAATCTGAAGATGAACTTCGCGCTTGCCTGGATGCGAACGCAAAATCTCTTTCATGCGATCAATGACTGGTGGCGTCACCTGGGACTCGGGAATCGTAATAAGAAGGGGACCAATAGGGCCTGTAGAAATATCCGGTGAAGACATTTCAAGAGCTGTAAATCGAAGTTGTTCATCTTGTGTTGATACTCGTCCGCGGATTGTTACAACTCGATCTTCTGTAAGAGTGAGCGCATACTGGTTATACGTATTGGCAAAGAAGAGCGCTTCGATAGCCCCTTCAAGATCTTCGACTGTAACAATTGCCCAGGATGCCCCTTGTCTGGAAACTTTTCGTTGAACACTAGTAATTAGTCCACCAATTGTGACAACTCCATCTTGCATTGCACCATCATCTAGAAGTGCGCTGATGGACATATCTGTGTTTGAACGCAGTACGTGCTCCACTCCAAGCAGAGGATGATCTGAAACATATAAACCAAGCATCTCCCTTTCAAAGCTCAGCAGAGTTGACTTGTCCCATTCGTGCGTTGGGATCTCGATATCGACTCCTGAAACTTGTGAAATTGATTCACCACCAAAGAGATCGAACTGACCTATAGCTTCCGCGCGCTTGCTTTCAATTACAGAATCGATTGCTTCAAGGTGAATACTCATCAACCCCTTGCGCGTATGGGCGAGAGAATCAAATGCGCCACCCTTTACAAGGGACTCAATAGTTTTCTTATTGCAAACTTGCGCGTCAACTTTCGCTAAGAAATCACCAAAGGATGTAAATGGCCCCTTGTTTTCACGCGAGGCTTTAATTGAGGCAACAACACCCTCACCAACATTTCTAATGGCGGCAAGACCAAAGCGAATATCTTTTCCGCGAGGCGTGTACTCGGCATTTGATTCGTTGACATCAGGTGGCAAAACTTTAATTCCCATTCTTCGACATTCCGATAAATAGAGAGCTGACTTATCTTTGTCGTCACGAACACTTGTAAGAAGGGCTGCCATATATTCGGTGGGGAA
>CAIMUD010000186.1 GCA_903844585.1 uncultured Actinomycetes bacterium
CGAAAGGAAGTTGCATTTGACCACTACCGAAAAGTTCGCCGACGGTTTTCATTCCCGATAATAAATGCTCATTAATAATAACTAGGGGTTTAATTCCAGAAGCCATCGCTTCCTGCAGATCTGCTTCGAGTCCAACTTTCTCGCCGTCAATAATTCTGCGTTCTAACCGTTCAATAAGTGGCAACGCAGCTAATTCGGCAGCTCTGGTTATCTTCGAAGATTTGGTTTCGACGCCATCAAAGAGATTTAAATAAATTTCTAAGGGATCATAGGTGCAATTTCCATTAGCATCGAAAACACGTCGGTCGTAAACTAAATCCATAGCTACTTCCAACTGCTTCGGATCGATTCTAGAAATTGGCGTAATTTTCGACGGATGCACAATGGCCGAATCCAGACCCATTTTCACAGCTTCAGCTAAAAATACCGAATTCAGAACAATACGCGCCGCTGGATTTAGTCCGAAGGAAACGTTCGAAACACCAAGTGTGGTCTGAACATCTGGATACTTTTTCTTAAGTTCTGCGATTGCGTTAAGCGTTTCAATTCCGTCACGCCTAGTTTCTTCCTGCCCGGTTGCAATCGGAAAAGTCAGACAGTCAATGAGAATGTCACTCGTTAACATTCCCCAATTCTTTGTTAGATCCTCGATTAATCGGCTAGCAACAGCAACTTTCCATTCTTGCGTTCTGGCTTGACCAGTCTCATCAATTGTTAGAGCGACTACTGCCGCGCCATGCTCCTTAACTAACGGCATAATTTTTGCAAATCTCGAAGTGGGGCCATCGCCATCTTCATAATTGACCGAGTTAATGACAGATCTGCCACCTAAATGTTCTAGGCCTGCTTTGAGAACCGCAGGTTCGGTTGAATCCAAAACTATTGGAAGCGTCGAACTTGTTGCGAGTCTTGAAGCGAGTTCGTGCATATCTGCAACACCATCTCGACCAACATAATCCACTGATAAATCAAGCATGTGGGCGCCATCGCGAATTTGATCTCTTGCAATTTCGATGCAGCTCTGCCAATCCTCCGCAAGGAGCGCATCTCTAAATGCTCTTGAACCATTTGCATTCGCGCGCTCACCAATTGCCATGTAAGCAAGATCCTGGCGGAACGGCACAAACTGATAGAGCGAAGATGCACCTATTTCACGAGATATCTTTCTTGCAACGAGTTTATGGTTACCTATCTTCTTAACAACCGCATCCATGTGCGCGGGAGTTGTTCCGCAACATCCACCGACTAGTGTCAATCCATATGAATCAACAAAATTTTCAAGGTAATCCGCTAACTCATCCGGACCAAGTGGGTAACTTGCGCCTTTAGGTCCGAGTTGCGGTAATCCAGCGTTCGGCATTACTGAAATTCCAATCGTGCTATTTTTCGCTAACACTCTTAAATGCTCACTCATTTCAGCTGGACCAGTTGCACAATTCAACCCGATTAGATCGATATTCAACGGCTCAAGCGCGTTCAACGCTGCTCCAATTTCAGAGCCCAGCAACATAGTTCCAGTAGCTTCAACCGTAACCTGCGCAATCAAAACAATATCTCGATCGCAATTATCAATGGCTTCGCGGGCGCCGTTAATTGCGGCCTTTGCTTGGAGCAAATCTTGTGTTGTCTCAATCAGTAGAGCATCAACACCACCGTCTAATAAACCATTAGAGGCGGTGCAATATGCG
>CAIMUD010000187.1 GCA_903844585.1 uncultured Actinomycetes bacterium
CTGAAACTTCGATGAAGGTCAGCCTGATTCGCAGAATAGCGATGTGGATCCTCGCGTCACTCGCATCTCGGGCGTCTGGCACAAAAATCACAGATGCCTCTTCTGGATTTCGGTGCATCTCACAGCCCCTACTGGGAGAATTCGCGCGAAACTTTCCTAGTAGCTATTTAGGCGACACCTATGAAGCCCTTATTTCTGCAGGCTTAGGCGGGTATCGAATCACTGAAGTTGCAGCATCAATGGCCGCACGTCAGGCCGGAACTTCAAGTGCATCACAAATTCGTGCCTTTGGTCTAACGGTGCGCGCAGCCTTAGTCGGGATACTTCGGTTTCATGTTCGAATTAACCCGTATGTTGAGCCAGTAAAGAACAATTAATAATCTATTTCTGGAAACTGAGCGAGTCGGCCCTTAAGTTCGTATCCGTGCTTTGAGAAAATTGTTGTCTTTGATGCATATGCCGAAATTGGTGACAAGCCAAAAAAATGAAGCGGTTTGAATCCCGCTGAAATCAAATCTTGCATTCCTTTTGCGTACTCCATGCGATCACTGTTGTCCCATATAAAGAGTCCATCAATTGAAAGAGCGGACGCAAGCACAGTTGCCAAATCAGAGCGATTGCCGGAGCCATCATTCACCACTACATCAAAACTCTTTCCTTCTAAAAGAGGGATCAGTGTTGACGGATTCAGATCCGGGATCTCCTGCACTTCAGTACGGCTGGCATATTGCTGGTTTGCCTGACGCTGCACAGATGCCCAATGAGAGTCTGTTTCCAAAGTTGTGACGGAGTTTCCGCGACTTGCCCACCAAGCAGTTGAAGCTCCACCACCTATTTCAAGAACTGAAGAAGTGGTTGGTACGACTTGATCCAGAAAACTCGTACAACTGTATGACCACCAAGGTATCGGGCCGTCAAGGTCTAGCGATTTTCCTTCCCGACGGGATTGTTGCCAGTTTATTTGTGCGAGAAAATGTGTACGTAGCGCATGCCAATGACTAAGCGATGTAATAGTTCTAAACATCGATGATGGGGTCTTATAAGTTGGTGAGAATTTCATGGGGCGGCAGTCTTTTGGTGAAGAGTTATTGCCACAGATAGTACGCTGTAAAGGTTCCTAGTCCGAACTTTCATGTCGCAAGGCCAGAACGGTAATCAGACACAATATGAAATTCGCCCGCAACGCAATGTATATCGCTCTTTCGCAGGTATTCGTGGGCTTGATTTCCTATTTCACTGTGTTTGTGGGAGCACGAATACTTGATGCCGACAACTTGGCACGATTTTCTACCGCGTGGGCCATTATCAATACGGTCGCACTGACGTCTCTAATTCCCACAGAGACCTACAGCCCGAAGTTACGCGCTGAGTTTGAAAGTACAAGCGTGTTGAGTAGAGCGAATATTGAAAGTGCCTTACTGTTTTATTGTCTTGTAGGAGGCTTGCTTTCGACCGCGGTGATCGCAATGCTTGCCGCACTTGATGTTTTGCCCGTCAATTTATGGGAACTACTTGCGAGCATTTGCTTTATATTGGGAGCGTCAACTTATGGGTTTAAACGCGCGATAGCAATGTCGCAAGGTGAATTTCAGAAGTATTGGAGACTTAGCCTCAACTATTCACTATTCGGTAGTGCTGGACTTCTGCTGGTTTATCTCATGAATAGGAATTCATGGAGCACGCTATTTCTTGTACTCGGTGTAGCGAGCGCGACGACAATTCTCGTCACCATCAACGGACAGAAATTTGCGCCCATCTCTCTCCGAGGGTTTCGCAATGTAATAGATCAATCACGAAGTACGGGTACTCACAAGGTTCTGGGGAACCTGTTGGTCGCTACCTTTTTGAGTCTTTTGTTGAGTAATGGGGCTGTTGCTTTTGGACTCCGAATTGGAGTGGACTCAAGAGACCTAGTGGCCTATTCGGCGATGTTGAATATTGTGCTAATTCCAATGACGATGTTGAATTCATTCAGCGCACCGACGCTGAATAAGGCGGTTGAGCTTGTCCACTCCCAACAGACTAAGAATTTCGTTTCGTTATATGTGAAAGCGATGTCGCTGTATTTCGCTGCCACTGCTCTAGTTGTGTTTGTCTCAATAGGTTTCGGAAACCTCTTATTACACGTTTATGTCGGCGCGTCATACGATGTTTCACCGCGAGTAGCGGGTGCCATTGCATTGTCTGAAGGCTTAGCGACTCTCACGGTCCTCCCGCGCCTCTTCCTCGTTGCATCGGGTGCAACGGCATCGATTTTGCGAATCTGGATTATCGGAGTGTTTTGTTTTGTGGCGATACTCGTGACTCCTGTGAACCCGTTGACAAGAATTGTCATCGCACCGGGAATTGCTGGTGGTGTCATTGTTCTACTCAGCAGCATCATTCTCTTGAA
>CAIMUD010000188.1 GCA_903844585.1 uncultured Actinomycetes bacterium
AGATGTGCGTTTCTTGGTCGCTGGCGAAGGCGAGCTCTTTGAAAGTTCAAAAGAGCGCTCACTAAAAGAGCAATTGAATATAACTTTCTTTGGTTGGCGCAGTGATATCGATCAGATATTTGCCGCTAGCGATATAGCAATTCTTACCTCGGATAATGAAGGTATTCCACTTACTTTGATTCAGGCAGCACAAGCTAGTTTGCCGATTGTTGCTACAAATGTGGGATCTATTTCAGATATCGTCATAAATGAAAGTACTGGGTATCTAACCCCAACCCACCCTGCTGATATGGCCGATGCTATTGAGAAATTGGTACGCGATCCGCAGTTGCGCCAGATGATGGGTGAAGCAGGTAAAGCGCGCACAGGGCAATATTTCTCATTGGATCGCATGCTTAAAGATCACTCTGATTTATATTGCACGCTGTAAATCACATAATTTTCTAAGGCCCCCCACAGCCACCCATAAATAAATAGGAGATACTTAAGTCATGACTACAACTCGTATCCGTAAAATCGCCGCCTTAGCCACCGCAATAACACTGATTACAGGCGCAGCGCTTTCTCTACCTGCTAGCGCAGCTACAACCGCGTCGCGGTATGTGACAGTCAACTCCGAAGGTTCAGTGAAGGTGACCCCGGATGCGGTTCGACTCAATGCCAATGTTTCCGTAGTGGCTGGATCAAATAAAGATGCACTTGCCAAGACATCAACTGTCGCTGCTGCAGTTCGTGCCGCGCTAACAAAGAGCGGAATTCTTAAAGGCGATATTGCAACTGCCAGCATCACTGTTTATCCAGAATATAACTACACCCAAGATAAGGGCTCTGTTCTAGTTGGCTACCGCGGTTCCCAAAGTTTTGTCGTAACAATAAAGAACGCCGAAAATGCTGGAGCAGTTGTCGATGCAGTAGTTGCAGCCGGTGGCGATGATTTACAGATCCAAGGAGTTACTCCTTTTGTTCTTGATTCATCCAATGCAACTGAATCTGCGCGTGCCAATGCAGTTAAAAACGCAAAGGCAAAGGCGACTTCTTATGCAAAGCTGCTCGGAACAAAGTTGGGCCGAGTTAACTACTTAGTTGAAAACTCATCTCCTGTTAGCTATCCGCCAATTATGGCGATGGCAAAATCTGCAGATTCTTCCGCAACTGTTATTGATCTTGGACAGCAAGATGTGACAGTCTCAATCACAATTCAGTGGGCACTTCTGTAAAATCTCGTTAATTCCTGCGATATCTGGGCAGACATTTAACCGATTTTGGTCTGCACCCCTAAAACGGGTACGATTTGCGAGCCTCAAACGTCCCCATCGTCTAGGGGCCTAGGACATCGCCCTTTCACGGCGGTAACACGGGTTCGAATCCCGTTGGGGGCACGCAAGGCCAGATTTATCTGGCAAATCGGCTTTAAGGTGACATAAGAGCCACTTATGTTTTCATTCTTTAAGGCCCGGTAGCGCAGTTGGTTAGCGCGCCGCCCTGTCACGGCGGAGGTCGCGGGTTCAAGTCCCGTCCGGGTCGCGAGAAGAGAGTGTCCACACACTCTCTTCTTTTATTACTTCACAATTAAATAATGGCTCGGTAGCTCAGTTGGTACGAGCGCGCGACTGAAAATCGTGAGGTCGACAGTTCGATCCTGTCCCGAGCCACTCTAGTTAATTAAGTTTGGTTAATTAAGTTTGGTTATATTTTTATTTATTAACCAGCAGCAGAACCTGAAGAACCAGACTTACGTTGGAAACGTCCTGGCGCCCCACCTGTTGCTTGACCACCTGAAACTTTAGATCCCGCACTTCGACCAGAAGTTGGCGCAGAGTTCTTCTTTTTCTTAGCTTCAATTGCAGCTAGAAATTTTGCCTTAGCGTCATCGCTTGGTTTTTTATTATCGGTCATGGGATAAGTCTACTCGCTTGGGATGCGAAGGAAGAGCGCCAACTTTGCTAGCCACGCGAGAGCTCCAAAAATCATGAGCGGAGTTCCGGCTTGTTCTGGCCATTTGTAAATTGCTACCGCAATCACGCCATAGAAAGCAGCGAACCCCCAAAGAAGAAAGGCGGTCGTGCGACGAGCGATACCAATACGAACCAAGCGATGTGAAAGATGATCACGCCCTCCAGTAAGTGGTGAAATCCCTCTATAAATTCGTGAACTAACTGCGACTGTCGTATCAAGAATTGGTACAGCCATAAGTGCCAATGGAATAGCTAGCGATGCAATTTGTGAACTCAAATCTGGGCGAAGGCGAATTGTTAATACCGAAACTATGATGCCTAGGAAAAGGGCTCCAGCATCTCCCATGTAAATCTTTGCCGGGGCTCGGTTCCAGATGAGGAATCCAGCTGTTGCACCTGCAGTAACTGCAGCTAAAGCACTTACAAGTATCTGTTGGCGATCAAATGCGATGATAAATAAGAAGGCAGAAATAACTGCGACCGTTCCCGCAGCTCCCCCATCTAAATTATCAAAGAAGTTAATTGAATTGCACACGCCAACAATCCAAAAGATTGAAACTGCATAATTTAAGGCGGTACTTCCGAAGGCAACACCCATTGTGTCGGTGAGAGTAAGAATTGTTGCGACGATTGCGCCAGTGGCTGTCTGCGCCAGCAAGCGCGGCCATGGTTGTAGCCCTCGAAGATCATCAAGCAAACCCATTGCGGAAATAGCGATTGCAGGTACCAGAACAAAACTAGCTAAGCGAAATGTCTCCATAGTGAAGTCAACGGCGAGTAGCGATGAGTACGAAGCAACAACAACACCGATTGCGATCGCAACGCCACCTAAATATGGAACAGGTTCTTTCTGTTCTTTACGTGCAATATTTGGTACATCAACAGCGCCTACGCTAATTGCAACTTTGCGCATTACTGGGGTGAGTACACCTACAAAAATAAAGGTGAGTGCGCCCAAAATAAGGAATTGGGTGAGTGAATAATCCATAAAAATAAAACTTACTTATCGCTCTTAAAATAATTCTGACGTAGATCATCTACTTCTGATTTACGAAAACGGCGATGGCCTCCGAGAGTTCTTATCGATGTTAATTTGCCAGCTTTTGCCCAACGAGTAACAGTCTTCGGATCAACGCCAAAGAGATCTGCCACCTCGCGTGGAGTTAGGAGCACTTCTGCGTCAGGAAGACGATTCATCAAATACTCCTGGATTAGGGGTGGTGGCACTTTGTCCGTTTTGTACTTTAACGCCCGAAGTATCTTCTATCTATTGGCCTAATTGCAACTAAATGCAACCTTCAATTCCCTGTACTTCTCGCCATCTGGAGACAAGTCGTTCGTAGCCTTGGCCGGCAAGGGCGCCATCTCCTGCCGCAAGTCCAGCCAAACTCGTTAAAACATCTTCGACAGATGTATCTGTAACTAATCCATCTTCTCCGGCCTGGCGCAAAAGTGAATCTAAATAAGCAGCGAGTCCGCCGTAATCTAATTCAACAAATGACTGCGGGTGAAAAAGTTCGAGCCAGTCGAGTAAATGTTGAATATCCGCCTCGACAGGACCTTCACCGAATGAACGAACTACAGTTTCGTGAGCGACTTGAGTTCGAGCTTTTGCATCTGAAATCTTAGTTCTGTAAATACAGAAAACTCCGTCAGCGTCTGTACCGGTAATTTTCTCTTCGGGCAAAAAAATCGAGAACCAACGAGGCGGAATCACCCAAGTCTCGGTCAGAATATGCGGGACTCGATCTTCCATCAGGTCTACACCTGCGGTAATTACTTCCTCAAGACCCGGCGGGAAAAATAACGGTACGAGTGAAGCGGGCGATGAATCTTTAAAGTTGTCGAGGGCGGCCCAACATCGTGTCGCTGTTGACCATGGGGAAATGTAACGTTCGCCATTTACTTCAAGTAAGTGAGCACCATCTGGGCGCCCAGTGGGAGGTTCAGGAAAAACCAAACGTCGAAGTGCTAACTCTTGTTCACGCCTATGCGAATCTTCGGTTGGATCCAATTCTTGCCATCGAAGTCGGTCTGCTGGTTCGAAGGCTGAAAGTGGTTCGTAAATGCGAAGCGAAGCAACGTATGGAGTTGGCCTCACAAATTTTGCTCTAGTTACGCTCTAGGAATGTAATTGCCTTCAGCGAAAGGATCGTCATCGTCGTGCGCACGCTTTGATGAATCCTCGCCATGAAGTTCTTTTGCAAGACGATCAAGATCCATCTCTTGTGAGTTGTACTTGAGATCTCTTGCAACTTTTGTTTGCTTAGCTTTTGCGCGGCCTCTACCCATGGGGTGGCCTCCTTATCAATCGCTTTTCCGTCAAGACGCGTAGGTTATCGCTTCTTGTAGTTGCCTTCCAAAGCAGACGCACCAGGGCCACTTTGAGCCTGAACTGAGCCTGCAACCCAAGCTTTCATGCCGCGGGCGGCCAGCGATGCGATGCTCAGATCGGCAGCGCTTGGATGTACAACAGCAACCATTCCGATGCCGCAGTTCCAGGTTCGCTCCATATCGGCCTGAGGGGTGCCAGCTGACTTTGCCATGAAATCCATTTCTGCAGGTAAGACCCAAGTCGAGCGATCGTATTTAGCAATCAAGCCTTCTGGAATAACGCGGGCAGTGTTTTCAGCAAGTCCACCGCCAGTGATGTGTGAAAAAGTACGCAGTTTGTCTTGCTGTGACTTAATTAGCGCCAAGCAATCGAGTGTATAAATTTCGGTAGGGGTCAGAAGAATTTCGCCAAGAGATTTATCGAAACCTTCGTAAGTTTTACTTAGAGATAATTTCTGCGTCGAGAGTATGTGACGTACAAGTGAATATCCATTTGCATGAAAACCACTTGCTGGCATCGCAATAAGCACATCGCCAGCCTTTACTCGGTGTGAGCCAAGTTGCTTGTCTGCATCGACGACGCCAGTTGCAGCGCCCGCAATATCAAATTCATCCTCATCAAGTAGCCCCGGATGTTCGGCGGTTTCTCCACCAATCAAGGCGGTGTTTGCTTTCTGGCATCCGCGAGAAATTCCACTGACGATTGCAGCAATGTGCTCTGGAATAACTTTTCCGACCGCGATGTAATCGGTCATAAAGAGTGGTTCTGCACCGCACACGACTAAATCATCTACAACCATCGCCACTAAATCTTCACCGATTGTGTCGTAGATTCCCATCTGTCTTGCGATTTCTGTCTTTGTACCAACTCCATCTGTTGAGGTTGCAAGGAGTGGTTGCTTATAACTTTTCAGGGCAGATGCATCAAAAAGCCCAGCAAATCCACCAATGCCGCCCATTACTTCTGGTCGTTGTGCCTTTGCAATTGAAGCTTTCATTAATTCAACAGCACGATCTCCTGCATCGATATCTACTCCGGCATCTTTATACGTACTCACGAAGTTACCTCGGTAATCTCCAGTCGCATCTTTCCTTCCGACATATCAGCTGGAATTGCAATTGGATAATTGCCAGTAAAACATGCGGTGCAAAGTTTGTCGGCAGAAATCGTTGTTGACTCAATCAACTGTTCTTCAGAGATATAGGCCAGGGAATCCGCGCCAATAGATCTACGAATTTCTTCTGTTTCTAAGCCACTTGCAATGAGTTCGGCGCGCGTTGCAAAATCAATCCCATAAAAACACGGCCATTTAACCGGAGGGCTAGAAATTCGCACATGAATCTCTCGCGCTCCAGCTTCGCGAAGCATCCGCACGATTGCGCGCTGAGTATTGCCTCGCACAATCGAATCATCTACTACAACGATTCGCTTTCCTTCAATAATTTCGCGAAGTGGATTTAACTTAAGACGGATACCTAATTGGCGAATTGTTTGTGAGGGTTGAATAAAAGTTCGACCCACATATGAATTCTTTACAAAGCCTGTTCCGTATGGAATACCCGAACCTTGTGCATAGCCAATTGCTGCAGGTGTGCCAGATTCTGGAACAGGAATTACAAGATCTGCTTCAACCGGTGCTTCTTTAGCTAAACGACGACCAATTTCAACTCGCGTTGCATGAACTCCACGACCAGCGATAAGGGTGTCTGGTCTAGCAAGATATACATATTCAAAGATGCAACCTTTTGGTTCGGGTTTAGCCCACATCTCTGAGCGAATTCCTTCTTCGTTAATTGCCAAGAATTCACCTGGTTCAACTTCTCTGACAAAAGCTGCACCGACAATATCTAGCGCTGCAGTTTCGGATGCAACAACCCAGCCTCGCTCTAGCTTTCCAATAACAAGTGGGCGCACACCATGGCGATCGCGCGCGGCATACAAAGTGTGTTCATCCATGAAGACAAGCGAGAAAGCACCTTCAAGCTTTGGCAAAACAGCAAGTGCGCTAGCTTCAACATTCTTCTCATCTTGTAGCCCAATAAGTGCAGTCATGATTTCTGTATCAGTTGTTGCGCCGCGCTCGTTGGATGGAATTTTTTCAAGCTTTTGTACAAGTTCTGCAAGGTCGCCAGTATTTGTGAGATTTCCGTTATGAGCCAGTGCAAGTGTCCCGTATTGAGTTGGACGAAGAGTTGGTTGAGCGTTAACCCATGTACTCGAACCAGTGGTGCTGTAGCGACAATGACCGATTGCAAGATTTCCAGTAAGAACTGCTAAATCTGATTCTGTAAAAACTTGCGATACAAGTCCCATATCTTTAAATATAAGGATTCTTTCGCCGTCACTTGTTGCGATTCCTGCTGATTCTTGTCCGCGATGTTGCAGCGCATAAAGTCCGTAAAAAGTTAGCTTTGCAACCTCTTCATCAGGTGCCCACACTCCAAACACACCGCAAGCATCCTGTGGCCCTTTATCTTCATCTAAGAGATTGTGGTTTAGCAAACCATCTGGACGGCGATTCATAGCGCCATCCTAAGCGGTAGTAGTTCTGAAAGATCAGCCCGTACTCCTGATGCGCTGATTGCACCAGTAGCCATTGCATCAGCCCAAGTCATCTCACCGCTAGCAAGTGATAGCCAAGTTGCGGCATCCATTTCAATAATATTTGGCGGTATACCGCGTGTATGAGTTGGACCAGCGCCACATTGAATTGCAGCATATGGCGGAACCCGAACTTCGATTGCGCGCCCAGGAGACTTCGCAGCAAGTGCTGCAAGCGAACTTTTAACTTCGTTCATGATCTCCGGATCTCTCATTTGTTTAATTTATCCAAATAACTTTGGGAAAGTTTCGGTATGTGCTTTTCGTAACTCTGAAAGTGAAATCTTGGCTCCATTAATAACAAGTGAGTCTCCACCTGTCGAGCCGATTTTTGTAAGTGCAATCTTCTGCTTTGAAGCCAAATCACTAAGCATCTTGCTCTTACTCAGTTCGATTGCAACTACTACCCGTCCTGGAGTCTCGCTTACAAGAGATTGGCCAACGTTTTCAACAGTTATTTCTGCGCCAACTCCATGACGCAGAACCATTTCTGTAAGAGTGGCACTTAAACCACCTTGGCTTAAATCATGAGCTGCAACAAAGAGTTTCATCTGGCGCCCGGCAACCAATAAATCAATTAGACGCATTTCGCGTTGTAGGTCAGCAATAGGAGCTTTGCCACCGCGTTGGCCATGAAGATATGCCCATTCACTTCCTGCAATGTCGTTCTGTGTTTGACCAAGTAAATAAAGTTCGAGACCAGCGCGATCAAAACTCATAGGTGTCCGTGTTCGAACGTCGTCTATAACTCCAAGTACACCAATGACTGGCGTCGGAAGAATTGCAACACTTCCTGTCTGGTTATAGAAAGAAACGTTGCCGCCAGTAATGGGTAGCCCCATCTCTAAGCAGCCATCTGCAAGTCCGCGTACAGACTCTGCAAATTGCCACATGACACCTGGATCTTCAGGAGAACCAAAGTTGAGACAGTTAGTTACTGCTAGTGGTTTTGCACCAGCAGTTGCAATGTTGCGCGCTGCTTCAGCGAGTGCAAGTTTTGCGCCTTCATAAGGATTTAAATAAGACCAATTTGCATTTGCATCTGTTGCAACCGCAACACCGAGGTGAGTCTTTTCATCGATACGAACCATTCCTGAATCATCAGGCTGTGACTGAATCGTATTTCCTTGTACATAGCGATCGTATTGATTAGTGACCCAAGATTTATCCGCAAGATTTGGAGCGCCGGCAAGCTTTAAAACTGCAGCTTTAATTTCTTCTGTGCTCTGCGGAAGTTTTACAGTAATAATTTCTGCATTAACGCGGTCCACATAATCGGGCTTAGCAAGTGGGCGGTTATAAACTGGACCTTCGTGGGCAACAGTGCGAGGTGGCACATCGACTATGAGATCCCCGTGCCATGTAATTTCTAGGCGATCACCATCTGTTACTTCACCAATGACGGTGACGGTGACATCCCATTTTTTGCAAATTTCCAAGAAGCGGTTGATCTTGCTTGGCTCGACTATTGCGCACATACGCTCTTGTGACTCTGACATCAAGATTTCTTCAGGAGAAAGGGTCGCATCGCGTAGCGGAACTCGATCGAGTTCTACTTTCATTCCACCACTTCCACCGGAAGCTAGTTCGCTCGTTGCACATGAAAGTCCTGCGCCACCTAAATCTTGAATTCCAACTACAAGATCTTCGGCAAAGATTTCAAGTGAGCACTCGATTAAAACCTTCTCTACAAATGGATCGCCGACTTGAACAGCTGGTCGCTTCGCTGGCCCGGTTGAGTCAAAAGTTTCAGATGCAAGGACAGATACTCCACCAATTCCATCACCACCTGTCTTTGCACCATAGAGAACAACTAAGTTTCCAGCTCCAGCAGCTTTCGCTAATTTAATGTCGCTATGTTTCATAACTCCAATGCAGAGCGCATTTACTAAGGGATTACCTAAATAAGTTTCATCAAAAACGACTTCGCCACCAATATTTGGAAGACCAAGACAATTTCCGTAACCACCAACACCGGCGATGATTCCTGGCAAGACGCGTCGAGTATCTGGTGCATCTGCAGGTCCAAATCGAAGTGAGTCCATGACTGCAATTGGCCTTGCACCCATAGTCAAAATATCGCGAACAATTCCACCAACTCCTGTTGCAGCGCCTTGGTATGGCTCAACAAAAGATGGGTGGTTGTGCGATTCAATTTTAAAAGTTACGGCATATCCCTGGCCGACATCAACTACGCCGGCATTTTCACCGATACCAACGAGAAGTGCATCGCTCTTTACAGCCTTGTCACCGAATTGTTTGAGGTGAACTTTTGATGATTTATATGAACAGTGTTCTGACCACATAACTGAATACATCGCGAGTTCGGAAGAAGTTGGCCTGCGACCAAGAATTTCTCTAATGCGCGCATATTCATCAGGCTTTAAACCAAGTTCTGCAAATGGTTGTGAGGCCTCTGGGTTTTTCTTAGCAATAGCAACAGTATCGAGAGCCATTACTTCACCATTGCTTTCAATACTGAGGTAAAGAAACCAATTCCATCCGCGCTGGGGCCAGTCAAAGTATCAATTGCATGTTCTGGGTGTGGCATCAGCCCCACAACATTGCCGCGTTCGTTAGTTATTCCTGCAATTAAATTGCGTGATCCATTCGGATCCTCTCCGATATATCTGGCAATAATTCTGCCTTCAGATTCGAGGGCCGCAAGAGTTTGGTCATCACACTGAAAAGAACCTTCGCCATTTTTTAGCGGAATAATAATTTCTTGACCCTTTGAATATGAAGATGTCCAAGCTGTTGAGTTATTTTCTATAACCAACTTCTGGTCAAGACATAAAAAGTGAAGTTCGTGGTTACGAGTTAGAGCGCCAGGTAGAAGATGTGCTTCACATAAAACTTGGAATCCATTACAAATTCCAAGAACAGGCATTCCTCCATTTGCAGCGTCGATAATTTTCTCCATGACAGGTGCAAAACGGGAGATTGCACCGCAGCGAAGATAATCACCATAAGAAAAACCACCAGGCAGCACAACGGCATCGACG